>JANMIM010000131.1:0-8454 GCA_031375795.1 Bacteroidota bacterium | reverse complement strand
CGATGGCCCGCACGCGGTAGCAGGTGCCCGCTGTACCCGGCAAGCCTTGGGTGTCGTGGTAATTTAATGTCGTGGTCGGCAGGGTGGACATCAAGGTCCATGCGCCACCCTCGGCGGGGCGTGCCTCCAGCTCGTATCGGTTCACGCCCGCGTTCCACAACGCGTAGGGATTCCAGCTCAGTCGCACGCTGCCATCCGATCCATCGAGCTGCAACAAGATGCTGCGCGCCTCGGCAGAAGGCACGGTCGGTGTGCCGCAACTGTCTGCCACGGTCACATGGTAGAAATAGGATTGCGAGGCCACGGCGACCGCTTGGTCCAAGTATTGCAATGTGGTATTGGGCAGCACGGCGAGCGACGTCCAGTTGGTGCCATCGGCGGACCTGTAGAGTTGGAAGTCGGCGGCACCTGCAAAGGTCGCGGGACTCCACTCCACCGCAATGTCGGTGTTGTTGGAAACCGTGGCCAAGACCATTTGTGGCACAAAAGCAGGCGGCAAATTCCCGACACGTGCAGCAGAGGTGTCGCTCCATGACCGCTCTTGCATGGCCGTACCCATCGCCCGAATCCGGTAACTTCGCATTTGCCCACAATTCAAGGCTGTATCCACCCATGTAGTCGCATTTCCCGCAACGGAGGCTAGGAAATTTACAGCGGTCGTGTCATAATCATTGACCTCAAAAATATCGTAGCGCACGACGGCGGCCCAGCCCACATAGGGCGACCAGGTGAGCAGATTTTGATTGATTCCCGAAATCGCCATCAGATCGACGGTGCAATGCACGGTCGTCAAGGCCAGCGCCGTCGAGTCATCGCAGCTGTCGATGACCATCGGGCGATAACAAGCTGCTGTGTTGAGGCTGTTGGAGGCATTGTCGATGAGCACCGTATCGGTCTGGAGATTGCTCGTGGAGATGTAGAAATTGTTTCCAGTTGCAGATTCCCCCCACAACGTGTAGCGGTCAAAAATCGTGCTTTGGTCCGCGTGCAAGGTCACTGCCACGCGGTTGTCTCCCTCCACGGTGGCTGCCCAGATGGCCGGGATTTGAAGCGATTGCAAGTCGACGAAGCTTGGCATCATGATGGTATCGCTGCAACCGACCGAGGAGGTGATCACCAGCGTCACATCATAATACCCGGTATCGACATAGCTGTGTGAGACATTGGCCCCGGTGCCGCTGCCACCGTCTCCAAACAACCAATTCCAGGCCACAATATTGGTATCGCAATAGGAGCTGTCGCTGAATTGGACCATGGCCGGCAGGCAGCCGTTGGCGACGACAGCACCAAAATCAGCGATCTGCTCGTGAATGCGCACTGCACTGGAATCCAATACGGCATCCACGCAGCCCAGCACATCCGTCACGACCATCAAGACATCATAATATCCGGGCAAAATATAATCATGGGCCACGACAGCACCCGCGCCGCCAAGCCCGTCCCCAAAGTCCCATGACACGCTCGCCATCGGCGAGTTGTAGGTGCTCACATCCCAGAAATGCACGCTGTCGGGGTAACAAAACACCGTGCTGTCCATCGCAAACATCGCGATGGGGCCCGTCACCACCATGACGTTGGCAGGCGCAGTCAGCATCGCCGTGCAGCCCACGGTATCGGTGAGCAAAACCGACGTGAGGTAGCTGCCCACGCTGGGATATCCATAATTGATGCTATCGCCCCCGACCAGGCTGTCGCCATTGCCAAAGTACCAAGTCGGCGTGACCGTGCTGTCACCCAAAAATTGAAAGTTCAAATTTTGCAGCGGACAGGTCGTGTCGGCAGATATGGTAAAGCTCCCCGTCGGGATTTGCACATGCACGGCATTGGGCACGACGAGGGTGTCGGTGCAGCCTGCCACCGTCGTGATCACCAATGTGACATCGTACCAGCCCGTGTCGGCGTAGGCATGCGTCACCACTCCGCCAATGCCGCCGGTGCTGTCTCCAAAATCCCAAATCTGCGTCTGCAGCGGCGCATCACTGAAGGATGTGTCGGTAAATGTCACCACGCTGTTGGGGCAGACCACCTGTGGCGAAACTGAAAATCCGGCCCGGGTATCGTACAGCCGCAGGGCTGCCACAACGGTGTCACCGTCGCTGCAACCCAATGTATCGCTCACCCATAAAGACACCGTGTAGTTACCCGGCGTCGCATAATAATGACTTGGGTTTTGCATGCTGTCGGTTCCGCCATCCCCAAAGTCCCAAGCGTAGGTGTTCACGCCGCCGCCAAACACCGTCAGATCCGTGAAAAATACGCTGTCAGGCAGGCATAGTGCGGTGTCTGATCGGCCAAAGGACACGACCGGCGCCGGCAGCACGACCACCGAGTCGAGCACATTCGTGAGGGTCGAGCACTGGATGGCGGTGTCTCTCACCAGCAGGTTGGGGTAAAATGTCCCGGCATTGCCATAGACATGCGTCACGGTGTCATCGAACCCGATCTGCAGGGTTCCGTCGCCAAAATCCCAAGTGCTCTCATACAACCCCACGGGGGAAAGCACAAACTGCATGGGCTGACCGGGGCATGTGATCGGATTGCTGAAGGAGTAGGTCGCGGCCGGGGCCGTAAGCACTACGCGGCCGGGGATGCTCAGCGTGTCGGCACAGCCGCTCGGTGTGCGCACGATGAGGGTCACGGTGTACGAGCCGGGCACGTTGTACACGTGGCTCGGAGTCGGATTGTTGTTGACCAGGGGTGAGCCGTCTCCAAAATTCCAGGTATAGCTTGCAATGTTTCCAGTCGAGGTATTGGTGTCGGTGACCAAAAACGGCGGACAATTCGCAAATGAATCAGACACCACAAAATTGGCGACCGGCGGCTGCACATGCACCATGCGCGAGATGCTGTCGCGACAGCCATTGCCGTCGGTGACCAGGAGTTGCACGTTGTAATTGCCATTGGCGACATACGAATTTGTGGGACTGGCGACCACACTTGTGTTAGTATCCCCAAAATTCCAATTGTAGCTCAGGGGCGCAAAGCCTGTCGAGGAATTGGTAAAGGCAAACAATTCACCCATACAAAGCACAGTATCGACACGGGTGAAATTGGGCGTCGGCCGGGTAATGGTGAAAACCCTGGTGCGCACACGGGAGCAGCCGTTGGCATCCGCTACTGTCAATGTCACCACATAGCTGCCCGGCGATGCATAGCTGTGGGACACCGAGGCCCCGGTCACGGTGGGGCTCAGGTCGCCAAAGTTCCAGGTCTGTGAGACGATGGCCGAATTGGAGGTGGAGGTGCTGTTGAAGGCGATGGGAATCCCCGGGCAGCCTACACCGATGAGCGGTGTGAAATTGGGATTGATGCCATTGACTGTGATCGGCACGGCCGCAAAGGCCGTATCGCGGCAACCGTTTGCATCGATCACGATCAGGCGGGGATTGTAGATACCTGCCGAGGCATAGGCATGCGACGGATTTGTCAAGGTGCTGGTGCCCAGGTCGCCAAAGGCCCACTGGTAGGTGAGGGGGCCGTTGCCGGTCGAGCCGTTGGCGAATGTCGCCACGACAGGCAGACAGGTCGAAGCTGCATTGTAGGTAAAGGCCGCATTGGGCTTGCTGATGCGCACAATATGCGTCGTGGAGTCCTTGCAACCCGATACGATATGGGTCGATACCAGCTTGACGGTAAATACCCCAAATGACCGGTAGACGTGGCTGGCATTGGAGGTGATGGCTGCATTGAGCGGGCCAGAGGCTGGGTCCCCAAAATCCCAAGTGGTACTCAGCCCCGCCCCGCTGGAGGTATTGGTAAAGGTCACGGTGGTCGGCGTGTCGCATGCCGTTTGTGGCACGTAAGTAAAGCTGGCCCGTGTGCCGATCACGTCGATGTAATTGGTGAGCACCCTGGTGTCGGGGCAGCCGTTGTTGTCGGCGACCAGCGTCACCGTGTAGGTGCCGATGTTCGCATACACATGCGTCGGGTTTTGCAAGATCGAGGTGCCGCCATCGCCAAAGTCCCATAGCCAACTTGTCGCTGATCCAGACAGGTCTGTAAACGCCACCGACTGCCCATAGCATGCCGACAAGGGGGAGGCGCTGAAATTGGCGTTGGGATTGGCACCCGTCGTGATGAAGTTGGGGATCGTGAGGGTATCGCTGCACGGTCCGGTGGTGTAGACGATGAGTTGCACGGTCCAGGTGCCGGGCGTATTGTAGGTATGGTTGGGGTCGGTGCCGTTGGAGGTGGATCCATCCCCAAAGTCCCATAGGTATCCGGTGATCGCCCCGTAGGTCGTCGTGCTGGTATTCGTGAAGTTGACGGTGCGGGGCATGCAGCCGCTCTGGATTGTGGCAAAAGTAAAGCTGGCGACCGGCGGAATGATCTGCACAAAATTGTTTTGCACGATCGTGTTGGTGCAGCCGTTCACGCTCGTGACCGTGAGCGTGACCGTGTAGTTGCCCGGGCTGGTATAGGTATGGGATGGCGCCGCGGCTGTCGAGGAATTGCCGTCACCAAAATTCCAGCTGTAGCTCACGGCCCCCACGGAGTTTTGGATGAAATTGACCGTGAAGGGCGCGCTGCAACTCGTCGTGCTGTTGGCAGAGAATGCGGCCGTGGGGGAAGGCAGCACCTCGATGAAGTTGGTCACCGACAAGGTGTCGGTGCAGCCCGGTGGGCGCGTGACGACGAGTTGCACGTCGTAAGTGTCTGCCACCGCATAGGTGTGGCTTGGATTTTGGAGGACAGAGGTGCCCAAGTCACCAAAATCCCAAGACCACGTCGACGGCAACCCCACGCTGGTATCCTGGAAAGCCACGGGCACGCCGACGCAAGCCTGCATGGGATTGGCAACAAATCCAGCTGTGATGGGGGAGACGGCCACAAAATTGGGGAGCGTGAGGATGTCGACACAGCCGGCGGCGTTCTCGATTTTCAAGGACACATTGTACACGCCGTTGGTGACATAGGTATGCGTGGGATTTTGGACATTGGAGGTCGCGCTGCCATCGCCAAAGGTCCAAGCGTAATTAAAGGGGCCGGGCCCCGTGGACAGGTCTGTGAAGCTCACGTTCATCGGTGCGCTGCAGCCCGTGGTCGGGGCCGCACTGAAATTGGCAGTGACCGGAGGTTGCACATCGATCGACGTAGGCACCTGCGAGGTCGCCGCGCAGCCATTGTTGTCCACCACCGACAGCAGCACCTGGTAGGTGCCCGGAGAAGTATAGGTATGGCTCGGATTGGCGGTCACATCCGTCACCCCGTCGCCAAAATCCCAAAGCCAGCTCACGATGGGACCGGGGTAGGCGACCGAGCTGTCGGCAAAATTCACCAAGAATCCAGGGAGGCAGCCCGCGCTGTCATCGGCGGCGATCATGACGTCTGGCTTTTGGAAGACTGTGACGTACCCCGTCATCGTTATTGTGCTGGGGAGACCGGCGCCGGTGACGGTGAGCGAGACCGTGTAGCTGCCTGGCAGATTGTAGATCGTGCCTGGATTGGGGAGGGTGGAGGTGTTGCCATTCCCAAAATCCCAGAAGTAGGAGGTGAATGGTCCGCCGGTGGAGGTGCTGGTGAATGAAACAATGAGCGGGCTGCAGCCGCTAGGGGTGGAGGAAGTGAAATTGGCGGCGACCTGGGAAAACAAGCTTGAATGGAGGAAAAATGTAAAAAATAGCAGTGCCCCCCCAAGTCTCAGAAACTGGGATAAGATCGAAAATCGCGAAAGCAACTTCGTTTTCTCTACCATTCCTCACATAAAATTTCGGGACCAAGCCCTTCTTCCAACGAATCTCCTGAAAAATTGCAAGCACCCATGCTGCACACAAGCAATTATCTGCATTACCAAACAAAACCAACCCCAAGGTATCAATTTTTGAGGGAAATGCAGCATTGATGGACGGAAATTATGGTTTGATCAGGCGTTTGGCCACACTTGTCCTTCCCCGTCCAGGGTGGTGTCATCCGTTTGTGGGCTGGCATCGCGAGGGCTGTGATGGGGGCGGAGGCACTTTGGCGCAGCCGAGATTCCCAAACCAAAACCCAGACCCACCGACAGTTTTCCATCCAAAAGCCCGATTCGCCTACAGATTCCCTAGCTTTTGCGCCCAGATTCCCCCATCCTTTTCGGTCACTTGCAGGGTATGGCGCGATGGATTAAATTTCGCACCGAATCTGTTCACAAGAAATCGAATATAATTCAGAAGAAGATATGGCTTTCGATATTGAAATGATCAAGTCCCTGTATTCCAAAATGCCTGCCCGCGTCGAGGCGGCAAGGAAACTACTCGGACGCCCGCTCACCGTCACGGAAAAAATCCTCTATTCCCACCTCTTTGACGGCATGCCCAGCGAGGTTTTTGGCCGTGGGAAGGCCTATGTGGACTTCGCGCCCGACCGCGTGGCGATGCAGGACGCGACGGCGCAGATGGCCCTGCTCCAATTCATGATGGCTGGCAAGAAGACGGCCGCTGTGCCGAGCACGGTCCACTGCGACCACTTGATCCAAGCCAAGGAAGGCGCTGCGATCGACCTCGCAACCGCCAAAACCAACAACAGTGAGGTCTTTGGCTTCCTGAGCGATGTCTCCAACAAGTATGGGATCGGCTTCTGGAAGCCGGGCGCGGGCATCATTCACCAAGTGATCCTCGAGAATTACGCCTTCCCCGGCGGCATGATGATCGGCACGGACTCCCACACGGTGAACGCAGGCGGCCTGGGCATGATCGCGATCGGCGTCGGCGGGGCGGATGCGGTGGACGTGATGGCGGGCATGGCCTGGGAATTGAAGATGCCGAAGCTCATCGGTGTGCGCCTCACGGGCAAGATGAGCGGCTGGACAAGCGGCAAGGACGTGATCCTGAAAGTGGCTGGCATCTTGACAGTTAAAGGTGGAACTGGTGCGGTGGTCGAATATTTCGGTCCCGGCGCGGCCAACATCTCCTGCACCGGCAAGGGCACGATCTGCAACATGGGCGCCGAGATCGGCGCGACGACCTCCATCTTTGAATACGACGCCGCGATGTCGCGCTACCTGCGCAGCACCGACCGCGCAGACGTGGCCGAGCTCGCCGACAGCGTGGCCGCCCACCTGCGCAACGACCCCGAGGTCGATGCCGATCCCGCAAAATACTACGACCAAGTCATTGAGATCAACCTCGACGAATTGGAGCCCCACATCAATGGCCCCTTCACGCCCGACCTCGCCTGGCCGATCGGCAAATTTGCCGCAGCCGCCCGCGAAAACAACTGGCCGATGAAGCTCGAAGTCGGCCTCATCGGCTCTTGCACCAACTCCAGCTACGAGGACCTGACCCGTGCCGCGAGCATCGCCGCACAGGCCAAACAAAAAAACCTCAAGGCCAAGAGCGAATTCACCATCACCCCCGGCTCTGAAGTCGTGCGCTTCACCGCCGAGCGCGACGGCATCCTCCAAGTATTCGACCAAATCGGCGGCGTGGTGTTGTCCAATGCCTGCGGTCCCTGCATCGGTCAATGGGCGCGTCACACCGACGACCCCAGCAAGGCCAACTCGATCATCACGAGCTTCAACCGCAATTTCAAGGAGCGCAACGACGGCAATCCCAACACGCACGCCTTCGTCGCGAGCCCTGAGGTCGTGACGGCGATGGTGCTCGGCGGCAGTCTCGGCTTCAATCCGCTCACCGACACCCTCACGACCGAGGATGGCCAACAGGTGATGCTCGACGAGCCGGTCGGCCTCGAGTTGCCTCCCAAGGGCTTCCATGCCGACGATCCCGGCTTCCAAGCACCCGCGGCAGATGGCAGCACGGTCGTGGTGAACGTGGCCCCCGACAGCAAGCGCCTCCAATTGCTGGAACCCTTCAGCGCCTGGGACGGCAACGATCTCAAGGGCCTGAAATTGCTGATCAAGGCCAAGGGCAAGTGTACGACCGACCACATCTCGATGGCCGGTCCCTGGTTGCGCTTCCGTGGTCACCTGGAAAACATCAGCGACAACCTGCTCCAAGGCGCGGTGAATGCCTTCAATGGCAAAGCCAACTCCGTGAAGAATCCGCTGAATGGCGAGTACACCGAGACCCCCAAGCTGGGCAAGATCTACCGCGCCGCCGGCGTGGCGAGCATCGTGGTCGGCGACGAAAACTACGGCGAAGGCAGCAGCCGCGAGCACGCCGCCATGGAGCCCCGCTTCATCGGTGCAAGAGCCGTGATCGTGAAGAGCTTCGCCCGCATCCACGAGACCAATCTCAAGAAGCAAGGCATGCTCGCGCTGACCTTCGCCAATCCAGCAGATTACGACCTGATCCAGGAGGACGATACGTTCGACATCTTGGGCTTGACGACGTTCACCCCCGGCGTACCCTTGACCCTTGTGGCCAACCACGCCGACGGCAGCAAGTCAGAAATCACCGCCAACCACACCTTCAACGAAGGCCAAATTGGCTGGTTCAAGGCTGGGAGTGCACTGAATTTGATAAGGAGCTCGCAGGGGATGTAAGGAGCCCGTGGCCTCCGGCCACAGGGCTA
>JANMIM010000125.1:0-3975 GCA_031375795.1 Bacteroidota bacterium | reverse complement strand
GCAATGGCGGATAGGAACAAGGCCATGGCAGGCAAAAAGCTTTTGCCGACGAGCGTGTACAAGATGGAGGATTTCATTTTCATTGCCTTCCCGATGTCCAAAGATAATGCATTTTGGGAATACGCGTCGCCGATTTTACCCGCTGAGCAAACCAAAAGAACGATGGATGGCCCCAAGGTCAATGCTTCGACCTTGGTTGCGAAAAATCATCAGCGAATCGGCTCCAAGGGAATGTCAAGCCAATTTGACCATTTCCGCGGCCGCGATCCATTTTGCAACCGCGACGGTGCATGGGAGGAAAACAACACGGAAAATATTGATCCGTCCATGATGGATCTCCGATCAGTTGGGGCTTATTTTGCGCGTGGGCGGGTGCCGAATGTAAAAATTACAACAGTTGTCTCAATGAAAAACTACGGTTTTGAAATCAAGCTCAATGACCAATTCCTTTGCAGGGCGGGCTTTGAATCGGAAAATGGTGTTATCACCTGTATTTTGGATACCTTGAAGCGGGAAGGTGAACCATCAGGGGAAATGCATCTTCATGTGGGTGGATTGAATTCGGATGCTGATGCACACGTCGGATGGGTGGAGCGCCTTCTGGAAGTGGGGGACAGGCTTTCGATTGAGATTGTGGATGCGCCCTTTGACCCGCCGACCAAGGTAATCCATCGGGACCCCGAAGCCGAAGTCCTGGCCCATAAAATCAAATATTTTCACCGCCTCAAGGAGGAGTTGAAGGACCACATCTGAAGAGTCTGTCTGCTGGAATGTTGGTAATCGAATTTCGGGTTTGCAATGAAATTCTGAAACGTTTTCTGCGACTTGTTTGTAAATTTGGCTTGGATCATCATTGAAAATGAGGACATAATTCGATGGCTGCCAACGAAGTCGATCAATACATCACCCAGTTTCCCGTCGAAATCCGCGAGAAACTCGAGGAAATTCGCTTCATCATCCAGCAGGCTGCCCCCATGGCCCGTGAGGTGATCAGCTACAAAATGCCCGCCTACGATTACCATGGCATCCTCGTGTATTTTGCCGGCTACAAAAACCACATCGGCTTCTACCCGTCCGGTTCCGGCATCGAGGCCTTCCAGCATGAATTTGGCCCTTACAAATGGTCCAAAGGCGCCCTGCAATTGCCGCTCGACCAGCCCTTGCCAGCGGATTTGATCACACGCATGGTGGCTTTCCGCATCCAGTACAATTTGGAAAGGGTGGCTTCGAAGAAAAATAAAACCCTGAAAAAATGAAAAACCTAATATTGGCTGCATGCTTGATGGCCTTGTCGCTCACGACGGCATTTTCCCAGACTGCTTGTTGCCCTTATATTAGTCCCATCGTGATCATCCCAGCGCAGCCGACCACCGCAGATACGGTCAGGATTGTGACCGTAACGACGACGCCCAGCCTTGGAAATCGGGTATCCTACAGCTTTACCATGAGTGCCGATTCCATTCATCTCTTGGGCTGTTTTTACGCTGGCCCGGCTACTGCGCTAGAGAGTTTTTACGACACGACCACGATCGGACCTCTTCCCAATGGCTTGTACCACATCGATTATCTGGGGAGGATCGCCGGATCGCAAACAACCTGCACGCCAGTTGATAGCCAGATCGTTCACGCTTCGTTTGAGGTGTATCTGCCTAATGCCGTTGATCATGAATCCCTAGATGAAAATGCGATTTCGTTCTCCCCCAATCCAACGCAAGATTTTCTGACGATCAACGATGCTGGAGAACACAAGATGCTGCATTACGCCATGTACAATATGTGCGGGCAGATTTGCAGCAGCGGCACGTTTGCAACGACGACGCGCCTCGACCTCTCGCAGATGCCAAACGGGATTTATGTCCTCAAAATCAACGGACAAGGAATCCATCTGGCCAAAAGAATCATCAAAAATTGAAATATTATGTCTTTTCAAGCCTACATCGACAACATCAAAGCCAAGACGGGCCATAGCCCCGAGGATTTTAAAGCCCAATTGGAGCAGCAGGGACGCATGCGACCCGACATGAAGGCCACCGAACTGGTGAATTGGCTCAAGGAAAACCATGATTTGGGTCACGGGCACGCGATGGCGATCTTTGCGGTCTTCAAATCCAAGGGCTGGGTGCAGGACAGCAAGAAAAAATAACGCAATCTGCCGATGGACCACAATCAAATTGCAGTCGAATTGTTCGACAAGTACGCAGCCGAATACCAAGGCAAATTCATGGACGTGAGCCAATACCATGCCTCGCTCGATGCATTGTGTGCCGCCATTTCCAAGCCCAATTCCGCTGTGCTTGAAATCGCCTGCGGACCCGGAAACGTCACAAATTACCTTCTCCAAAAGCGCCCCGATCTCCAAATATTGGGTACCGACCTAGCGCCCAAAATGCTCGCGTTGGCCCAGCAAAACAATCCAAGCGCGCGCTTTGAGCTGCTCGACGGCAGGGCGATTGGACAATTGCAAGCGCAATACGATGCCATCGTTTGCGGATTCTTCTTGCCTTATCTCACAAAACAAGAAGCCATTCAATTCATCGCCGATGCAGTCACCCGATTGCGGCCGGGCGGATGCTTGTTTGTGAGCACCATGGAGGATGATTACAGCAAATCGGGCTGGCACAAAGGCAGCAAAGGTGATGACATGTACATGCATTTCCACGAGGCAGGGTATTTGACCGCCGCGATTGAAGCCAATGGATTCAAAATCATTGATCTACGTCGCGTCGAAATCCCCGGGCAAGATCCCACCATCACACAAGACCTCCTGCTGCTCGCCCAACTTGATTGAGACCTGAGGACTTTCCGGAACCACCAAGCGGCAAATCGCTGCGCCTGCAAGAGCCATTGGTTGCGCAATATGTAGGCGCTTCGCTTCGGCTGCCCACTCACTTGCAAAAGATAGATCCCAGCAGCGATACCTCACGCGGTCAAAAAAGTTACTTTTATGACCGCGTGAAGAATAGATTTCTCCGCTACGGGGTCTCGTCTCCGCCGCGGCGGATCCCTCGACCACTCCGGTAGCTATCGGAATCGGTCTAAAGGACACGCTTTTTCATCAATCTACAGGTCAACTTCCCGACAAGCATATTCAGGAACATCACCATGCTCCATGTTTGATCCAAATTCCCCGATTCTGCCTATATTCGCCGCATCCTACAAGAATTGAATATGTCTGAAAATTCTGCATCCACCGCCTCCCTCTTCAACGAGCGCCACCATGCCCTCATCCGCATCTGGCATTGGACGTTTTTCCTTCTGGTGATCAGCACGATCGCCCTTGTGATGCTGGCCGAGTATGTCTTTGATACCCGCGCAAACGCCCCTGGCGTGATGGCAGAGGCCCTGGACCGCGGCGTGGAGCTCAACGAGAAGCAGGCGCGTGGGATCGCCCACTACTTTCCCGAGAAGCTCTGGGTGCTGCATACTTGGATCGGATATGGCATTTCGTTCCTGCTTTTCAGCCGCTTGGTGATCGAAGTGGTGGTCTCCAAGGAGGAAAAACTGCGCAACAAGATCAAGCGTGCCCTGCACCTTGCCCCCACATCCGATGTCCAAAAGCAAGATCGCCGCCATTATATCTGGGTGAAACGCGGTTATCTGGTTTTTTATTTACTGATTTTGATCATGGCCTCGACCGGACTTGGACTTGCTTTTGAAGATGTCGGCATCTTTGACACCTATCATAGACCCATCAAGCAGATCCATGAACTCGGTCAATGGGGCATGTATGCCTATGTGGTCCTGCACCTGATCGGCGTGTTACGCGCCGATATTGTGTCGAGCAATGGATTGATTTCGAGGATGATCCACGGGAAGGTGAGTTGAGAGTTTCGTTAAAAATCGAAGGGCCAATGACCGCCGATTACATTTCGGGCTATATTTCTGCAATTGCGGCGATGAAAGACATCGTCACTCCCAATCTCGGTGGTTGGAATGATTTCTTTCAGATACCGAAAGATAGCCAACTTGACCTTC
>JANMIM010000077.1:0-4899 GCA_031375795.1 Bacteroidota bacterium | reverse complement strand
CAGCCCTTGCGCAGGGCATATTCCACGGCTTCACGGGTCACCTTGGGTGCCGGCCGATTGCTGCCGAGCGACATGGACAGCACGTCTGCTCCAGCATCCACGGCGGCGATCATGGCGTCGGCGACGCTGTAATCGGTGCCTTGGCCATCCTTGCCGAGGGCTTGGTAGCCACGAATCTCGACAAATCGTCCCTCCCAGTTGTAGCTCGCCATGCCCAGCCCGTTGTTGGTGGCGGCGCCGGCCAAGCCTGCGCAATGGGTGCCGTGCCCGTGTGGGTCGCTGCCGCCGGGCGACTTGCCAAAAATCGATTTCAAGTCTTCGTGCACCCCATCGACACCGGTGTCGATGATGGCCACGATCGCCTTGCGCTTGGGCTTCGTGTCGCGCAAGAGGTTGTGGGTCTGGTTCGCGGAGACCGGATCCATCCACCATTGCTGGGCAATGTTGGGATCATTGGCCACAAAGCCCTCAAAGGCGATGGCGGGAATGTCCAGGTTTTTGGGGGCGGGCTCCAGGCCGACAGCGGCGTTGGCCGAGGCGTCGTCGATGTTTTCCTTGTCCTTTTGTGCAGCAGCGAGAAAGGCATTTACCTTGTCGTCTGCCACATCCACAAGGTAAAATTGGGCGAGGTCGCCGTCTTCCTCCATCGTCACCTCGGGAAATGCGCGCTTGTAGGTGGCGCCATATTCCTCCATGAGATTTTCCAACTCAGCAATATTGTCGTCGGGGCCGAGTTCGATCAGCACCTCTCCCTTGGAAATATCGGCAGCATGTGAGGTGGGAATCTGCCCCATCGCGGAAATCTTGAGGCCAAAGGCCCATGCCGTCCCCCAAATGCCCAGCGAGATGAGCACTGCCAGGAGGCCGGGCACCCAAAAGACCTTGGGGTGCTCCCTGTGATGCGCGAGGTAACGGGAGTCGATGAGCATGGCCACACCGATGTCGAGCAACACAAAGCAGATGCGGTCCAGCAGGGTGCCACTGCCGGTGTAAAACGCAAAGACCAATGCACCAGCGATCATGATCAACGAGGGAACCACATTGACCGTGCGCCCCTTGCCGCGGTCGACCATGACCTTCCCAAAGAAATACATGGCCACCGTCGCAAAGACGGGACCGAGAATATGTATGAGTTTGATTTCCATCGTGATTGCCTGGATAATTATTTGATTTTGCGAATGGTGAGCACCTCGACATCGGTGCCCCACATGAAGATCGAGAAGCCCGTGCTCGGCTCGACTTCGGCCGACACACGGATGCCTTGTACCTGAAAGGCGGGCTCAAGTGGCTTTACAGGCCGAAATTTGCGGCCATTGTCTGCCTCGATGCCCCAAAATCCTCCCGAAAGTGGAACATGCGTAACGATACCTTTGATTTTCATTCGATTAAAAATACGGAATCGCCGGGAAAATGGGTGAATTTTTCTTGGAATTTCAGCCAGCCACGACTTCATCTACAAGCTCTGCCACGCGGATTAGCTGGCAGCATGGTCGCGCATCACCTTGGCTTCGACGGGATTGAGGGCCATGTCGCGGATGAAGCGGTCCATGGTGGGGCGATACAGCATGAACAAGGTGGCAACGACCAAGGTGATTGGCAGGAAGATACGGTTCTCGGTCAGGAAAAAGGCGATCAATTGAATGAATGCAGCGCCATCGAGCAGCAGGAAACGCAGCATGGTCGCCGATTGATAGGCATCCATTTTCTCAAATAGCTTGGCAGCACCTTGGGCAGCTTTCACGCGACCCTGAAACAGCCTGTGCGCCACGAGCAGCAGCGCCATGCTGGAGAGCGGGGCGGCGACGAGCAAGACCGTGTCGAGGGAATGTGATTTTGGATCAGCCGATTGCGTCACGATGAGCACCGATACCATGAACAATATGATGCCAGCAAGGAATGCAAAAAAGGTGAGCCTCAGTTGCGTGAAGAACTGTCGGATCTGCTTTTTTGCGGCCTCATTGACCTGGGTGCTACTCATAACGGCAATTTAGGGAGAATTGTGCAGGGGCTAATCGTGGGCTTGGAAATATTGTGCCCGGATGCCAAAAAGGACAATCTGTCGCTTGCAAAACGGACGATGGTCAGGCCTATCGCGCATCATTTGCCCATTGAAAGCTGGTCGTGGTGGGGCCTACCGCTCCGGTTGCAAGGTTATTTGTTGCTCCATCAACGCAGTTCCATCTGCAACTCCACGAGTGAGTGACTCACGCTCAACGTGACCGTCGCCCCATACACCAAGGGATAATTTTGCGGGCAATGCCCTGTGGGAAAGCCAAAGCACACGGGAATATCAAGATTCCCGATCGCGTCCAGCACAATTTCCTCCACCGAGGCCCCAAAAGGCACGTCATTGTCCTTGATGTCTGAAAACCCACCGACGATGAGGCCCGCGATGGATTTGAGCTTGCCGGCCCGCTTGAGGTGTACCATCATGCGGTCGATGTGGTAGAGGTATTCATCGATGTCCTCGATGAAGAGGATGCATCCCTTGGTGTCGAGGTCGTGGGGTGTGCCGATGAGTTGGCTCAGGATGGACAGGTTCCCGCCGACCAGACGTCCCGAAGCCTTGCCGGTACGCGTGAGCTCGGCATGCACGGGCGGGTAACTGTAGGTCGGCAGCTGCCCCATGAGCAGCTCTCGCAGGTGCCCGCGCGCGACGGCATCGCTGGTCTTGCCATTCCAGGAGATGCACATGGGGCCGTGGATGCTCGACACACCTTCCTGAAACAAGGCCGCAGAAAATGCAGTCAGGTCACTGAAGCCGATGAACCATTTGGGATGGTGCCTGAGCGGCGCAAAATTGAGCTGGTCTGCGATGCGCAGACAACCGTACCCGCCCCTGGAAAAAAGAATCGCCTTGATCGACGGGTCGTCGATCATCTGCTGCAGGTCGGCGATGCGCTCGGCGTCGGTCCCGGCAAACTGGCGCGACACACTATATATATGTGTCCCCAACACGGGCACGAGCCCCCACTCTTGGAGGCTGGCGATGGCCGGGGCCATCTCCTCGGGGCTGATCTTGCGGGCGGGGCTCGCAAGTCCCACTTTGTCGCCCGATTTTAGGTATGGAGCAAATCGCATATTTCAAAGGTAGCGAATTTTTGAGGTCCGGTAGCTTGCTGCGTTGAAGGATCACAACTTGCAGGAGCAGGCGGCGGAATTGTGTTGTTCATCGGCCCTCTCTAGCGCCGTGCTTGTGGGCCGACCGACGGTGGCGGAATCAGGTTGTTCGTCGGTCCTCCCCAGCGCCGTGCTTGTGGGCCGACGAACGGCTGCCGAAATTGTCCTACATCCTCCTCGATTTCAACCTTTGCGCTTGTGAGAAGTCGGTGGTAACTTGCCGCCTTATTCATTCATCGATGAAGAAAGCTTTTCTTACTGGGATCACCGGCCAAGACGGTTCGTTTTTGACAGAGTTGCTGCTGGACAAAGGGTATGAAGTGCACGGACTGATCCGCCGGGCCTCCAATTTTAATACCGACCGCATCGACCACCTCACGGCGGGCAAGAATCTCAGGCTGCACCACGGCGACATGACCGACTCAGCCAACCTGAACAAGCTGCTGTCGACGCTGAAACCCGACGAAATCTACAACTTGGCGGCACAGAGCCACGTCCAAGTTTCCTTTGAAGTGCCTGAATACACCGCACAAGTGGATGCGATCGGCACCCTGCGCCTGCTCGACGCGATGATGAACCATTGCCCCAAGGCGAGGTTCTACCAAGCGTCCACTTCTGAGCTCTACGGCAAGGTCCAGGAAATCCCGCAGACGGAATCCACGCCCTTTTATCCGCGCAGCCCCTATGCGGCCGCCAAGATCTATGCCTACTGGATCACGAAAAATTTCAGGGAGGCCTATGGGTTGTATGCCTGCAACGGCATCCTCTTCAACCATGAGTCCGAGCGTCGGGGCAAGACCTTTGTGACGCGCAAGATCACCATGTGCCTGAGCCAGATCAAGCACGGCCTGCGCGACGTGCTCAAATTGGGGAATCTCGATGCCAAACGCGACTGGGGCTATGCCAAGGAATACGTGGAGGCGATGTGGCTCATGTTGCAGCAGGATCGCCCCGAAGACTACGTGATCGCCACCGGTAAATGCTATACGGTGCGGCATTTTGTGGAATTGGCCGCCTCGCATGCCGGCTACGACATCATCTGGGAAGGCACCGGACTCGAGGAGGTCGGCATCGACCGCAAGACCGGCCGCACGATCGTCGTGATCGATCCCCGCTACTTCAGGCCCGCCGAGGTGGACCTGCTCATCGGCGATCCGAGCAAGGCGCGCCATGAATTGGGTTGGGAAACCAAGGTGGGCATCGAGGAATTGGTGAAAATCATGATGGAAAACGACCTGGAGGAAGCAGAGAAATTTGCCAAACATGGAAAAATCGGCTAAGATTTATGTGGCTGGGCACCGCGGCATGGTCGGCTCGGCCATCGTGCGGCAGTTGCAACAACTCGGTTGCAGCAACATCGTCACCAGGACCCATCGCGAGCTCGACCTTTGCAACCAAGCAGCGGTTGCCGATTTTTTCCAGCGCGAGCGTCCAGACTATGTCTTTCTCGCAGCTGCAAAAGTGGGCGGCATCCTCGCCAACAATACCCTGCGCGGTGAATTCATCTATGAGAATATGATGATCCAAAACAACGTGATCCACCACAGCCACTTGGCCGGGGTGAAGAAACTCTTGTTTTTGGGATCCTCCTGCATTTATCCCAAGATGGCGCCGCAGCCCATTCGCGAGGACTACCTGCTCACGGGGCTGCTCGAGCCGACCAACGAACCCTACGCGATCGCAAAAATTGCCGGCATCAAACTTTGCGATGCTTACCGCGCACAGTACGGCGACAACTTCATCAGCGTGATGCCGACCAACCTCTAAGGCCCCAACGAC
>JANMIM010000046.1:0-3985 GCA_031375795.1 Bacteroidota bacterium | reverse complement strand
AACAGTGTTCAGTATGTTAACCCCATTCACAAAAGCAATCACCCAAGGCTTCCGACGCGGCCTCGCCCGCCTCGGTCTAAACACCGTGCAGCTGCGAAAGGCTGGGCCTTTCCCTCTCGCTCTCCCACTCACGCTCGCACTCGCACTGTCGTTTGCGCCCAAGGGCGCAAACGCCCAAGGCGCACTCGACGGCTACATCCGCGAGGGCCTCAGCAGCAACCTCGTGCTCAAGGAGCGGCAGCTCGGCCTCAATCGCGGCATGCTCGGCCTGCAAAATGCCAAGCGCCTCTTTCTGCCCTCCGTCAATTTCTCAGGTTCCTATACCCTGGCAAAAGGTGGACGTACCATCGGACTGCCGCTGGGGGACTTGATGAATCCCGTCTATTCGACCTTGAATGCCTTGACGCAGAGCAATGCCTTCCCGCAGATCGAAAACCAGGATATCCAATTTCTTCCCAACAATTTCTATGACGCGAGGGTGCGCACGACGGTGCCGATCGTGAACAGCGACATTATCCACAACCGCCACATTCAGGAGCAAAATATCCTGATGAAGGAGACCGAAGTCGAGGTCTACAAACTGGAACTCGTCAAAGAAATCCGCGTCGGATATTTCCATTACCTGATGGCGATCGAGGCGCAAAATATTTACAAAAGCGCGCTCCAACTCGTCACCGAAAACCTGCGCATCAACAAGAGTCTCCTCGACAACGGCAAGGGCCTTCCTGCGCAAGTGATGCGCGCCGAGAGTGAATTGGAGCAGGTGAAGGCGCAAATCATCCAAGCGGAAATGGACGCCGACAATGCCCGCGCCTATTTCAATTTCCTCCTCAACCGCCCCGCTGAATCTGAGGTCACGGCAGAGCCTACGGCACTGCCGAGCGACCTCGTGGCCCAGCTCGAGGACGAAAGCAAAGTCGGCAAGCGCCCCGAACTCACGCAGCTCGACCTTGCTATGCAGACCAATGAAGAAGCGACCAAAATGAAGCGTCAATATTGGGTGCCGCGCGTGGGTGCATTTGTGGATTTGGGCTCACAAGGCTTCAATTTTGCCGTCGACAAAAATACGGCTTACGTGATGGCGGGCTTGCAAGTCGATATTCCGATTTGGAATGGTGGCCGTGACCAGACCGATATTGCGCTGCGCCAACAGACGCAGCAAGAGCTCGAAAACAAACTCCAACAAGCCACGCAAGGCATCCAATTGGCGGCTTATGCCAAACGCAACAATGCCCTCTCAGCCTACGAAGCGTGGAAAAGCACCGAGCGCCAGGTGCAAGCCGCCGACGCCTATTTCCGGCTCGTTGACAAAGGTTATGTCCAAGGTTCATTCTCCTTGATCGAGCACATCGATGCCCGCAACCAAGTCACACAAGCCAATTTGCTCCGCAATATCCGCAAATATGAAACCCTCATTGGCTGGTCGGAATACCGCCGCGAAATCGCACAATCCTTTGAATAATCAATCTCAAGCGTTGAACAATATGAAAAAGATATTTCTCTCAAAATCAAGCGCAATTCGTCCCCCGATGACGCGTAGCATCATCTCCTCCGCACTCACACTCACACTCTCTCTCACCCTCTTCCTCGCTGCTTGCGGCAAAAAAGAAGATGCCAAAACCACCCTTCCAGGCTTGGAGGCGATCCCTGTCCAACTCACAAAAGTCGAACAAATCAATGCCCAGCGCCCTGTGAATATCGGCGGTCTGCTCGGCACTGAAAACGACGCGCGCTTGTCGTTCAAGACAGGCGGCATCATCCAGCGCATCCACGTAAAAGTCGGCGATATTGTGCACCGCGGCCAATTGCTCGCGACGCTGGACCTCACCGAGATTACGGCAGGCGTGAACCAAGCGCAATTGGGATTTGACAAGGCGCAGCGCGATTTGGACCGTGTCACAGCCTTGCACAGGGACTCTGTTGCGACGTTGGAAATGATGCAAAATGCGCAGACAGGACTCGATTTTGCAAGGCAGACATTGGCTTCAGCCAAATTCAACGCCGCGCACAGCGAGATTCGTTCGACTGCCGAGGGATTTGTGCTTGCGAAGATCATGAACGAAGGCGAACTCGCCGGGCCGGGCATGCCCGTGTTGGCCATTTCCACGACCTCCGGCCAGAGCCAGTGGGTGCTCAAGGCGGGCCTCGCCGACCGCGATTGGAGCCTGTTGCAAACGGGCGACAGCGCTACCGCAATATTGGATGCCTATCCTGGGCAGACGTTCAGGGGGCATTTGTCGCGCAAATCGCAAGGTGCGGATCCTTATTCAGGCGCATTTCAGGTGGAAATCGCCTTGGAATTGGGTGCCACCAAACCCGCTGCAGGGCTTTTTGGGCAAGCCACAATCTATCCCAGCACACAGGCAAAATATTGGCTGCTGCCCTACGAGGCGGTCTTGGAGGCCAATGGCAATGACGCGTTTGTCTTCGTGACGAGCGACCGCAAGACGGCCCACAAGGTGCCCGTCAAGGTCGCCTTCCTCGACAAGCAGAAAATCGCAATCTCCGGCGGACTCGAGGGCTATACCGAGGTGATCACCACGGGTTCTGCCTATTTGACCGACAATTCCCCGATCACCATCGCGCAATAATCCAGCACAACCATGAATATTGCATCATTTTCCGTCAAGAATAGCCAGTTGATGCTGGTGCTGTTTGCGATGGCCATTGCACTGGGTGTCAATACACTCATGACCATGCCACGCGCCGAGGATCCCGAGATGAAGGCTCCGCTCTACCCGATCATTGCAGTCTATCCGGGCACGAGTCCGCAGGATATGGAGCAGCTCGTTGTGCGGCCGATCGAAGATCGCATTGCACAGCTGGAAAACATCAAGAAGGTGATCGCGATTGTGGGCGACGGCGTGGCCGTGCTCCAAGTCGATTACAAATATGGCACTGACATCGACGCCAATTATTCCGAATTGGTGCGCGAGGTGAATGCGATCCGCGCTGATTTGCCAGAGGGACTCATGCAGCTAGAGGTGCGCAAGGTGAGCCCGACGGATGTGAACATCATCCAAGCGGCAATCATCTCTGAAAATGCAAGCTACGCGAGCATGAAGGTGCAAGCTGAGCGGCTCAAAGAACGCTTGGAGAAGATCAAGGCGCTCAAGAACATCAAATATTATGGTCTGCCTGACGAAGAGGTCAAGGTGAGCCTGAAATTGGATCGGATGGCGCAAATGCATATCCCCCTCAATGCTGTCCTGGGTGCGCTGCAAAGCGAGTCTGCCAACATCCCCGGCGGATCGATCCACGCAGGGAGCAAGACCTTCAACGTCAAGACATCCGGCAATTTTGCCTCGATTGAAGAAATCGAAAACACGGTCGTCTGGGCCGCCAATGGCAAGATTGTCTATTTGAAAGATGTGGCCGACGTAGCTCAGGGATTTCAGGAAAATCGGCATTTGACGCGCTTGAATGGCCACCGTTGTATCTTCTTTACAGCCGCCCAAAAAGCGGGCCAAAATATCAGCACCACCCAAGCGGAATACAAGCCGATTTTGGAAGAATTCAAGCAGGATTTGCCCAAGAATATGGAGTTTGTCGCGCACTTTGATCAGGCCGAAAATGTCTCCAATCGCCTCACGGGCTTGGGCATTGATTTTCTCATCGCCATTTTGCTGGTCGGAATCACTTTGCTTCCACTAGGTGGCCGTGCTGCGATTGTCGTGATGATTTCCATTCCATTGTCCTTGGCGATTGGTTTGGTGATGCTGGATTTGATGGGCTTCACGCTCAATCAATTGTCCATTGTCGGGCTTGTGGTCGCCTTGGGTTTGCTCGTGGACGACAGCATTGTGGTCGTAGAAAATATTGAACGATGGTTGCTCGAAGGCAAGAGTAGGAGGGAGGCCGCAATCGGGGCGACCAAGCAGATTACGCTCGCTGTCGTGGGTTGCACCGCGACACTCATCATTGCCTTCATGCCTTTGGTATTTTTGCCCGAAGGTTCCGGCGACTTTATCCGTGGGCTTCCGAT
>JANMIM010000155.1:0-6658 GCA_031375795.1 Bacteroidota bacterium | reverse complement strand
TGCACGACACCACGCGCGACGAGGTTGAGTTTTTTGATGTGGACGAATTGTCGCCTAAGAATGCCGATGCACACGAAACCTATGAAGCCGTGTTTGCAAAAGCGCTCGATTCCAATGCCAAGGAACGCTCCAGGCGCCTGGAACTCATCAAGACCAAGGATTTGCCTGAAAAGGTGCATCAGAAGGTCAAGCTGCGATCGGTGTCTTTGTTTGAGCCGCGACCCGAGCTCAACCATGCCACCAATGCCTTGTGCATTGTCGGCAGACGCTCGATCACACGCCACTTGTTCCTCGACCGTCGCTCCTTCCTCAATTCCTATGACTACCGCACCGATCCCGAAGGCAAGGCCCTTTTTGGGATACTCAAGGCGGCCGCGCCTGTCTGTGGAGGCATCAACCTCGAGTATTTCTTCTCGCGGGTCGACAACCAGAAGCTGGGTGCAGGAAGCAAGCTTCCCCACAATGTGATGGGGCTGGTGGGTGTCGCCAACGGAGCCGATGGCGACTTGCGTCCCGGCTTGCCCAGCCAGATGATCGAGGTCCATGACCCCGTGCGCTTGCTCATTGTGGTCGAGCACTTTCCCGAGGTCGTCCTCAAGACCATCCAAAGCCATCCTGAGACCTACGAATGGTTCATCAACGAGTGGGTCCATCTGGTGGTCTATCAACCAGAGGAAGGGCAACATTATCGCTTTGCGGAGGGCAAATTTTTAACCTACCAGCCTCTGACGGACCATGTCGACGCTTTGGGTGATGTGACTGCGGTCTTGGAAAAAGAAGAAGACAACATTGCTGTTTTTCAGATTGATTGAACCATGATACTGACATTGTTACATATTGCGATCCTGCTCCCCCTGCTGGGGTTCGTGATCAGCCTCGTGCTGCCAGGCAGCAACGAGAAGCTTCTGTCTCGCAATGCCTACGGCATTTTTGGATTGGAACTGGCCGTCGTGTTTGCGCTGGCGGTGCTTTGGCTCGCCGAGGGCATGCCGATCGTGAACATCAAGGACTTGGTACTGTTTCGGGCGATTGGGGTGGACTACAAGTATGAATACTTCATCGACTTCTACTACGACAAGACCTCGATGATTTATGCGCTGGTGGGGGCATTCCTCACATTCCTCGTGGCGGTCTACAGCCGCGTGTACCTGCACCGCGAGCCGGGCTACAAGCGGTTTTTCAATACTGTGCACCTGCTGTTTCTGGGCTATGTTTTCATCATTTTCGCTGGAAACCTCGAAACACTGTTCATCGGTTGGGAATTCATCGGCATTTCCTCCTTCCTGCTCATTGCCTTTTACCGCAACCGCTACCTGCCGGTGCGCAATGCCTTCAAGGTCTATTCCATCTACCGGCTGGGCGACATTGGGTTGATCTTGGCCATGTGGGCGAGCCATCACTTGTTTGAGGAAAACATCACTTTTCTCAAGTTGAGCAATGCCGAGTTGGTGAGTGAGCACCTGGTTCAGCACACCTGGATCGGTGTTTTCATCTCGATGATGCTGCTCACCGCCGCCGCCGTGAAATCGGCGCAGCTACCGTTTAGTTCCTGGCTGCCTCGCGCCATGGAGGGTCCCACGCCCTCCTCGGCCATCTTTTATGGCTCGCTCTCCGTGCATCTGGGGGTCTTTTTGTTGCTCAGGACCTTCCATTTCTGGGAACATCAAACCTCGGTACGTATCATGATCGGCGTCTTGGGGCTGCTCACAGCCGCTGTGGCGACGGGAATCGGCCGCGTGCAATCCTCTGTCAAGACTCAGGTCGCCTATTCATCGATCGTGCAGATCGGGCTGATATTCATCGAGTTGGCACTGGGGCTTGAATGGTTGGCCTTGCTCCACTTTGCTGGAAATGCTTTCTTGCGCACATATCAACTGCTCGTGTCACCCTCAGTGGTCACCTACTTGATTCGGGAGCAATTCTACAATTTTGTCCCGCGTGCCAAGACCGTTGAGGATAGCCTGCCCAAGCGCATCATGTACACGTTTTACATTCTGAGCCTCAAGGAATGGAACCTTGACCAACTGTTGTACCGCATTTACCGACAGCCGTTCAAGCGGCTCGGGCGTCGCCTCTCTTTCCTCGGCCAAAATGGACTGATTGCCTTCATCGTCGTTTCATTCACCATCGGCGGGCTATTGCTACTGTTTGATGCAGAGATACCCGACCAAATCAAACACGCCCTCCCTGCTTTGTTTTCGCTGATCGGGTTGGCTTTGGTGCTGCGGTCATTTGTCGAGCGCAAGAGCGCGATCATGGGCTGGGTGCTTGTGCTGGCAAACCATGCATGGATTGCCCTGGCGATCTCATTCAATGAAGAGTTCACTTACGAGCATACATTGCTCTATCTATCAGGTATTTTTGCTTCTGGATTGCTGGGAATCTACTGCCTGTACCGGCTCAATGTCTTGGAAAAAAACGTGACGCTCGACCGGCACCAAGGCTACAGCTATGACCATGAGAAGCTGGGCTTCGTGTTTTTCCTCACGTGCTTGGCGGTGACGGGTTTTCCGATCACAGCCTCCTTCATCGGCGAGGACTTGATCTTCACACACATCAAGTCAGATCAGTGGGCATTGGCGGCATTTACGGCACTGAGCTTGATTTTTGATGGCTTGGCGATCATGCGCATATACTCCAAGATCTTCATGGGCACGCACATCAAAGGCTACCATGAGGTGGCATACGTATCTTCCTGATGGGCATTGCGCCTCGGTACCGCTTCCACGGCACATGATTTGTCCGCAATTCCTTGGCATCAAGACGCCAAGGAGTTGCGCGCTGGTCGTTCGAGTCCTGCGAAATCATGATTCATCGCAGCGGTGCTTTCTTGATTGCCCAAATAATTTGAGCTTTGCAGGCGCATCGATCCAATGTTGGGTAGCCATGGATGGTTTCAAGGAAAATCTCGAACACCTCTTGCTGGAAGAGCATTCCCGCCACCGCACCGATGAAGTCGCGGGCCTCATCGGCGGTGATGCAGATCGATTTGCGGTAGCTTGGGACATTTTTTGCAATAGCACTCCCCCATTGCCACAACGCATGGCTTGGGTCTTGGATGTCGTGACCAAGGCCCACCCCTCGCTTGCGGCTCGGTATGCAGCCTCCATCGCCTCCAGGCTGCCGTTTCTGCAGCATCCCGCCGAGCTGAGGGCTGCCACCAACATCCTTGCCCGCACGATCTTGCCTACGGAGGCCCTCTCCGAGCTGCTGGTCATCCTCTTCGAATGGCTGGAGGATCCCCAAAAACAGGCTGCGATACGGTGCCATTCCATGCAGATCCTCTACAACATCAGCGAGTTGGAGCCAGACCTCAAACGGGAATTGGCGACGGTGATTGGATTGCAGATGGAATATGGCTGCCCGGCCATCATCTCGATCGGGCGGCGGCTCCTGTCGAAGTTGCGGGTTGAAATCAGGCGGATCGAGCTTGCCGAGGCAGAAGTGGGGACTGGGTAGTCCTTTCGATCCAATGAAGTCCTACCCTGCCACTACAACAAAAATTCGCAGGCATGCGTGTGGAATTGCGTGAGAAACTGCATCTCAAGAGAAATCAGTCTCGCTCCGCATGAAATTGCACGATTTGAAGGTCTTCGCTAGCATACTTGTTGCACTGGCGCTGCCATTTTCCATTTTCCCGATCTTGCCCAAAACTTTGCAAAGCAGTTGGGAATTCAATTTGCTGTTGTTGGGTATCGGAGCTGCGATCGACATGGTCGTTGGTGGACGGCAATTGCGTCGGCAGTACACCCACGATGGCAACGAATGATGGTAGGTGAATGATCGATCCAGTCGATCACCTAGCGAAAGTCCACATCCGGACCATGCTTGTGCGAAATCAGGCCCTTGATGGCATCCTTGATCGGCATTCCTTCAAACAAAACGAGGTGAAAGGACTTGATGAGCGGTGAATGCAGGCCATAGTGCCTGATGAGGCCCATGGCGACCCGCACCGTGTTCACGCCCTCGGCCACCTCATCCATCGTGCCCATGATTTGTTGCAACGTCTCACCTTGGGCCAGCCTGAATCCGACGGAATAGTTACGGCTCTGTGGGCTGCTGCATGTAGCGATCATGTCGCCGATCCCCGCTAGGCCCATGAAGGCGTTTTTGTCGCTGCCAAACAGCTCGGCGATGCGCATGAGCTCGCGCCACCCCCGTGTGATCATGAGCGCACGTGCATTCTCCCCCAGGCCCAAGCCCGTGATCATGCCCGAGCCCAAGGCAAGGATGTTTTTCAAAACACCGGCCAATTCCACGCCGATCAAGTCATCATTCTCAAACACCATGAAGCGCTCACTTCTCAGCGCCGCCTTGCCGAGCTCGATCACCTCGTCGAAATGGCTGGCGATCACGGTGCCCGCAGGCAGGTGGCGGCTGATCTCGCCCGAGAGGTTCGGTCCCGAGATACATCCGATCCGCAAGACACAACTTTCCTCGGCAATCACCTGGCTCATGCGCTTCACTTGGTGCAAGTTTAGCTTCAAGCCATTGACGCTATTGTCCTGTAAATGAGAAATTTGAAGATCCAAGCCCTTGGTGCCGTGGATCAGCACGTGGGCTGGCGTAAGGAACGGGCCGATCTGTCGCATGTTTTCCCTGAAGAACTTGGAGGGCAGCATCGGGAAGATGAGCGTGCAACGCGCAGCCATTTCCTGCAGGTCGGTGACGGCCGAGATGCGTGGATGGATCTTCTGCCCATTGTGCAAGCCGTGTTGCTGGATGGCCTCGACGACTTCTTGCCGACGGGTGTACATGAGCACATCGCCGTTTTCGGCCAAGAGATTGGCGATGACAGTTCCAAAATTGCCGGATCCGATCACCCCTACAGGCTGCATGGTCGAGGTTTTTGAGTGGAACTACACATATTTTTCAAGGTCATACCCATTGAGCCGGTTGGAATAAAAATAGAGCAAGCGCAGGTCTTGCGTGAGGATTTCGCCCATTTTGCCGCGCAGGAGTGGAATTTGCAGGTGATATACGCCCAGATTTTTGAGTCCGTGGTCGATCACGGCGCGAATGTCGGTCTGCAAGTGGTCGGCCATGCGCACGCGACCGGCACGCTCCAGCTCCCGCAGGCGCACGTGCAAGCGATCGACTGTCTTGAACATTTCTTCCTGACCGATGTGGATGTCTTCCTCGGGAATGGCGAGCAGGCCATAGAGATTGCCCTTGTTCTTGGCGAGCAAGATGTGCCAAGCAGCAAAAGCGACCAAATGTGAGCTGAAAACCACGTTTTCAGACAAGAAACGCTCCAGAATCTTCTGCCCGAGGAGACGTGTGTATTCCTGGTTGCGCTGATGATCGTTGTTTTCAATGCCGCCAGCCTTGAAATAGTCGTGCAGGTCGATCTCTCGGCCATACTTGTCGATGCTGCGGCCCTGATCATCGACCTTGTTGCCAAACAAATCCATCGCTTCCCCAAACGAAAACACCATTTCCGAGCTGCTTTTGAAGAATTTCCAGGCGAAGCTCAGATTTTTGCGAAGGCTCCCAAAGTCGTCTTGCAACAATACAAATTGCTCCTTGCCTTCCTGCTTGAGGTATTCGTCGACGAGTCCCCTGCCCTCCAGCACGCTGTGGTAGCTGATCACGAGCGGCACGACAAAGATCTTCTTGCCGTCGGCGTGGTCACCCGATACGTGGCGCCGCTGCGTCTCGATGGCGGTGCCCATCAGCCCCAGTTTCACGCGGCTTTCCAGACTTCCGCTCCGCGACCGCGTGCCGCCGGGGAAAAAGAGCATGTGCCCGCCGCGCAGCAGCACTTCCTCGGCATAGATCTTCAGTACCGAGAGGTAGACATGGCTTTTTTTGCGGCGATCGACCTTGAAGGCGCCGAGGCGCGACATGAAATAGGACAAGACCGGGTGCCCAAAGAGGTTGATGCCGGCACCGTAGGTAAATGCAGGCAGTCCCAAAGTCTCGATGGCCCAGCCGATCACGATGCTGTCGAGGTTGCTGAAGTGTGTCGGCACCAAGATCACCGTGCCGATCTTGGTGAGTTCGCGCAACTTGTCGACCTCGCCGATGATCTTCATTTTCTCTTGCAGCTGCCGCTTCTGCTTGCGAAAACCCTTGAACAAGCCCTCCTGGGCTGCATTGAAGACACGTGCAAATCCGAAGTTGGCGAATTTGGTGGCGAATCGATAGGTGCTGGCCTTGAAATCGCAAGCGATTTCGCGGCTATAGCGCGTCACGATGTCCTGCAAGACGGCCTCTGCCGCTGCCTCATCGTCGCGCCCCGGCTGCGCGAGGTGCTGCAGGCGGTTGCGCACGCGTTTCCAAAAGGCGGGATCATCCTTGGGGTCGACCTTCCACGGGTTGTCTTGCAAGCGTGTGCGCTCTTGGTAATAGACCTCTGCAATGTTGCGCAGCAGGCCATTTCCCTTGCTCAATTGCTCCAACAACTCGGTTTGTGCGCGCTCGCTCACGACCGAGATGAGGCCCTCGCGGTCTTGGGCCATCTTGTAAATGGGCCAGTCGCCGATCTCTGGCAAGACCGGCGGGTAATTTTTCCCTGTATTTTCGGGGCTGCTGTTTCCTGGAGTCATCGGGCCTGGATCTGTGTGGAATGCCTCGAAACCATGGTTGGAACATCAGGCGAGCCCTAGTACCTTCTTGGCCTTGGACAAAAAAGCCTTGCGGTTGTCGAGTCCCA
>JANMIM010000013.1:0-2070 GCA_031375795.1 Bacteroidota bacterium | reverse complement strand
AGCCGACTCGATGATGGCTGCCTCGGCCTTTTCCCAGACCTCGTCTGAGCCGATGTACTTGCCCACTTTGTCGGGATCACGCAAGCTGATCTGCGCGCTGTAATCGTTGAATTCCAAGGTCGAGAAGATGTACAACACGAGGTCGATGACCTTCATGAACTCTTCCTTCAACTGGTCTGGACGGCAGAACAGGTGTGCATCGTCCTGCGTGAAGCTGCGCACCCGCGTGAGACCGTGCAACTCCCCGTGCTGCTCATAGCGGCACACGGTGCCAAACTCCGCCAAGCGCAGCGGCAAGTCGCGGTAGCTGCGAGGCTTGCTCTTGTAAATCTCGCAGTGGTGAGGACAATTCATCGGCTTCAGCAGGTACTCCTCGCCTTCATGGGGCGTGTGAATCGGCTGAAAGCTGTCCTTGCCATATTTTTCCCAGTGGCCAGAGGTCACATAGAGTTCTTTTTTGCCGATCGGCGGGGTGATGACGGGCAGGTAACCCTGCTCGGCCTGCTTGCGCTTGAGGAAATCCTCCAAGCGGTGACGCAACATCGCGCCATTGGGCAGCCACAGCGGCAAGCCCATGCCCACCAACTCGCTGAAGCAGAAGATCTCCATCTCCTTGCCGAGCTTGCGGTGGTCGCGTGCCTTGGCCAATTCCAGCTTCACCAAGTACTCATCCAGGTCGCTCGCCTTGGGGAAGGTGATGCCATAGACCCGCGTGAGTTGTGGACGGGACTCGTCGCCCAGGAAGTAGGCGCCCGACATCTTGGTGAGTTTCACCGCCTTGATGATCTTGGAGCTCGGCACGTGTGGGCCTTTGCAGAGGTCGGTGAATTTGCCCGACTCATAAAAGGTGATCGTGTCGTCGTCCTTGAGGCGCTCGATCAGCTCGACCTTGTATTCATTGCCCTTGGCGCGGTAAAAATCGATCGCAAATTGTTTGGTCACCTCCTTGCGGATGAACTCCTCCCCGCTCCTAGCGAGTTCCATGAAAGTTTTTTCGACCTTATCGAAGTCGTCGCTGCCGAAGCTGTAGTTGCCGAAGTCGATGTCGTAATAAAAGCCTTCCTTCACGGGTGGGCCGTAGGCGAGCTTGATGCCGGGATAATGGACTTCAAGCGCCTCGGCCATGATGTGGGCGGATGAATGCCAGAGTGTGTATTGGCCCTCTGCGTCGTCCCATGTCGCAAATTTCACCGAGCTGTCCTTTGTAATCGGGCGGCTCAGGTCCCAGATGTCGCCGTCCACCACGGCGGAGATGGTCTTGCGGAGCAAGCCCTCAGAAATGCTCTTGGCGATGTCGGCGCCGGTGACGCCTGCATCGTACTGTCGTTGGCTCCCATCGGGAAGCGTGATCGAAATCTGACTCATGGTACGTTTCAAAAAAATACAGTCGGCAAAGGTAGTGGTTTTTTGGGGTTTTCAGGCAAAAATTAACCGCAATGAACGCAAAGCAGCGCAAAGAATACCGATTGACTTTGCGACGGGTCTAGGACAGAATGCACAAATGCGAATTCAATGTCATGTCGACTGGTTCCGATAGCTATCGGAAGGCCGAGGCGCGTAGCGCCGAAGGCCACGGAATGGAGACATCTAGCTCGCTGCGGTTCAGCGGTTAGGTTCAGCACAAAGCTGAAGCATGGCGCTGAACCAAGAGGTGTTTCTAAACGAGCTAGATGTCTCCGTTCCGTTTCTGCCCATTTGCTGCGTCGCTTCGCTCCTTGCAAATAGGCAGAAACTCCAGTCGACATGACACCATGGACGATGTGATGCATTTTGTCCTACACGCTTTGCAAACCTCTGCGTCCTTTGCGGTTTTTTCACACCACAAAAATCCCCAAAATCCACCCATATTCGAGGATGCAAAGCAGCAACCCCCAAAGCGCATCCACCAAGGGCATCTGGGCCGTCATCTGGGCTTCCTCGGTCGGGACGCTGATCGAGTGGTACGACTTTTACATCTTCGGCAGCTTGGCGGTCACGCTCGCCGGGCAGTTCTTTCCGAAGGGCAATCCCACCGCCGCGCTGCTCTCGACGCTCGCCACGTTCGCGACCGGGTTCATCGTGCGGCCGTTC
>JANMIM010000002.1:0-7783 GCA_031375795.1 Bacteroidota bacterium | reverse complement strand
GCGCAGATGCCCACCGCCGCGCCCGAGGTGCAGTGGACGATGAATGTGACGCTCGCGCAGATCGGGATTTGCCATGCGCAATATCGGGAGCGGGCCATCGCCATCGGCGAGCGGCTCGGCATTTACCGGGATTTCCCGGTGTCCAAGGGTTGCACCTCGCCCTTTGCGCCGATTTGGATTGGGGAAATGGTGCGGCGACAGGGATGACAACAATGACTCCCCATTCGAAGATGAAATTTCAAAACGCAACCATGGCGATATCTTTACGGGGCAAGCACGTGCCAAGCTGTTTGACAAAAAGGGAATGCTGGAATATTGGAAGCAGAATGATGGGAACGCAATGTATTTGGATTCCGAAGGCCTAAGATGAGCGATTGTTGATCGCAAATCGCTCAAAGGCATTGAGATCCATGTGCAATCTTCGTGAACCTGCTGGGCATGGGCACCGTCTGGACAGCCGTCGATCACAAAGCCGAAGTCTTTGAAGGCCGCGAGTGCATGACCGGAGCCGCTCAATGGACAGCCACCCGCACTGACTTGATCTTTGGCTCCAATTTCGGGCTCGGGGCCGTGGCGAGGGTGTATGCGCGTACGGATGCGAAGCTGGTGAAGGACTTGGTTGCGGCTAGGGGGAAGGTGGTGGGGCGGTTTTGAAGGGAGGGTGCTTCGGGAAAGGGGCTGGGCTTTGGATTGGCCTTTGTTTTGTTTGGAAGCGGAATTTGAGAATGGATAGCGCGCATGTGGAGAAGTCCATGGTCTTTGACTTGGCATCTATGAAATGGGTGGTTGGGCATTGGCTTGCAATTTCCAACAGCCTTGAAAATGGAACGCAGTTTTGGGTTACGAAAGTACCTAATCAGCTGAGGAGCAAATTGTCGGCCCCACAAAAAAAAGCGTAGAACGGCCTGCGAGGCGGTCCCAAGAAAGCCCGCAATTCCCTTTGGATGAGCATTTTGATTAACGACTTTCGTTCATTCCGATCATTTTCGGGAAATAGATGAATCTTTTGTGGAACTTTCAGTCGAAATGCTTAAATTCGTTGGCTTGAAGACTTCGCTGATACAACTAGATGTAGTACAATTTAAGAACGCGGAATAACAGGGGTATTTAATCGCTTCGAAAATATTTGAGATAGAGAATGGCAAAAAAGGAACCGAAAGATAAGGCTAGGCAATATAGGCCTTCTACTGTAAGACGTTTAGACACTCTTTCGGGGAATGAATGTGCACATCCCAAATGCAAAAAGAAACTAATTGCAGAAGATAGAATCTCAATAATTAGTAAGATTTGTCACATTGCAGCAGCAAGTGAGGAAGGTCCCAGGTTTGATAGAAACATGACCGATGACGAAAGAAGGGGCTTTGATAATCTAATTTTGCTCTGTGACGAACATCACGTAATGATTGACAATAAGGAAAATGAATCTGAGTATTCGACTCCTCTTTTGAAAAAGTGGAAGGGAGACCACGAAAAGAAAATTCTAGAATTGATTTCAAGTAAAAATTTACTTTCAAAACATCCATTAGCTCTAAATAAGGTAATTAATGCAATTGGCTCTAGAATGGATGATGTCCTTGATTTGCCTGATACGGAAAATGCGCCAAGCACAGAAACAAAGATCTTATTCAATAACGTCAAACGATATGAATCAGTAATTAGAGAGTTTGCCCCATATCAAGCAAAGCTCAATAAGATTTATGAGATAATTGAGAAGGAAGGCTCTACCAAGAAGGAGATGGTTCTTCATAATATAAAACGAATTTATCTGAATGCAAAATCGCAATACAAAGACATTGAAGAAATAAGAAGTAGTGCTGATATTATTTTAGACAACGTGATCGAAACTATCTGGGATAACGTAGACAATGCACCAAACAAGTTAAATGAACTTGACCAAGAAACGATTGAATTTAGTTTGATGATAGTAGTCGTTGATGCATTCATGCGTTGCAATATATTGGAAGAACCACCCAAATTGAAATAGATCATGATAATTGACAAGAACATTAATCCGGAAAGAGATTTATACTATTTGGGAGGAATCCTAATTGATGTCCTACAAAATCACAATAAGAAAGAAGTTGATTACATGGATTTGTACATATCAATAAATAATGAGAAAGAAATTACTATCAACTTGTTTTCCTTAACATTAGACTGGTTGTTTATTCTAGGATTAGTGGCTAAAGGTGAAAACGGCAAAATAAGAATATGTTTCTAAAGAAACTTAAAATAGAGAATAAGGTAGGCCCAATCCGTGAAATTAGATTTCACAAGGGCCTTAATTTGATAATAGATGAAACCGTTGAAAAGGACAAAAAAACCACTGGCAATAATGTCGGAAAGACAACGGTGTTGCGACTTGTCGATTTTTGTCTAGGTTCCAGCGGCAAAAACATCTATCAAGATTCAGAATTCAAAGAGCAAGAAAATAGTAATATCAAGGATTTCTTAATTGATACAGAAGTACTCGTTATCTTAACCTTGGTTGATGACTTGGACTTCCCCTCATTTTCAATTATTATCAGGAAAAATTTCTTGAAATATGGAAAGAAAATTCAAGAGATCAATGGGGAGAGAATTATAGATGAAACCGCATTTGATTTAAGGCTTAAGGAGTTGATCTTTAATACAAGCGTTGAAAAGCCGACATTTAAACAGATTGTTTCCAAGAACATTCGTGACGAAAAAAACAAGCTTGCAAACATTGTAAAAGTTCTAAATCCTTATACAAAAATTGAAGAATATGAAGCCCTATTCCTTTTTTGGTTAGGAATAAATACAGACAACCATAACCAAAAAGAACTGCTTGGAAAAGAAAAAACCCGAGAAGAAAGCTTCCAAAAAAGGCTGAAAAAAGAAGGAGAAATATCATTAATCGAGCAACAACTTGAATTGGTCAATACGAAAATTGAGGAACTTCAACAAATCAAGGCAAATTTCAACTTTAATGAAAAATTTGAAGAACAGCTGGAAGAGCTAAATATTTTAAGGCTACGCCTTTCAAAGCTTTCTACTGAACTAAGCAGGCTGGATATGAGGCGAGAATTAATTCTCGAAAGCAAAGCAGAATTGGAAAACGAAAGAACCAACATTGATGTCAATCAGATACAATCATTGTATAGCAAGGCGTCAAAACTGATACCAAATTTACAGGCATCCTTTGAAGAAACGATTAAGTTTCACAACGACCTTTTAGATGAGAAGATCAAATACATTGAAGTTGAGTTACCCTCATTGACTGAAAATTTAAGATTGATATCAAAGGACATTTCTTCATTAAGGAGACGTGAAAAGGAACTATCTGAGTATGTCAGCGCATCTGAATATAGCGATGATTATGATAAGATTTTAATAGAATTGAATTCACTTTTCGAAAGAAAAGGCAATTTGGAAGAGAAGAAAAAATACTGGGCTACGTCTAATGAAAAGCTCAATCGAATTAATGAAGAGTTGGAAACGATCAATTCAGAAATCAATTCAAAGGACAATATTATTCAAAAGAGAATCAGCCTGTTTAATAAGTATTTTACAAAAGTATCAAGTCAACTTTACGGTGAAGAGTATTTACTGAGCACGCAAAAAAGTGAGAGAGGTTACGACTTAATTGTAACTAATATTGAGGGAAACCCAAGTACAGGAAAGAAGAAGGGGCAAATAGCTGCTTTTGATTTCGCATACGTATTATTTGCTGAAGAAATTGAACTGAAATTCATTCACTTCATTTTGCACGACCAGCTTGAGAATATGCACGATAATCAATTAAGCACAATATTAGTTGACTTAGCCAACTCAATAAATTGCCAATTCATTCTTCCCATAGTTAGGGATAAGATCCCATCTGACATCGCTATTGAAAAATACATTATTTTAAGACTATCTGAGAATAATAAATTGTTTAAAAAATGAAAGCATCCTTTAAAAGAGAGATAACTTAAAAAACGAGGATTGCTCTTGGCTGGAGGGTTTTATTGTCATTTTGGCGTTTGTGCTAGGGAAGGAGTTTATCTTCTAATTCGCTTTCTGCTTTTTCCTTCAGAACATTTTAAGAAAGCATTTTCATCACAAAATAATCGAATAACATCGAGCTCCAGCCGCAGACTACTCTTCTAATCCCCCAGTCGCCCAACGAAATCTAACCCATCGCAGCCGCGCAAACCCCATTGCAGGATCAGCAAAATCTCACGCCACCACCGAAAACACTTCCGCTTCCAATGTCTGCCAAACGGCTTGCCCATCCAAACAAAGCCTGGTTCATGCTTTCTTGAACATCAAGCCCCTAACTTGCCACCGTATCCAAGAAATCCGCCTCCCTGTAATCATAATGTCGTCAACCCCCATTGCCCCCAACAAAAAATTCCCGAAACTTGTACCCAATCCAAGAGAGATGCAACTCAAAAAATCCACCTTCATCGCGCTTATGTGCTCATTGTCAGCATTCCTCGCAAATGCCCAAACCTCCATCCTGCCGATCGCATCCTACGGGGTCTGGGACCGCTCGAATGCATTCGACATCTCCGTGGATACCGCTTACAGCTATCTGCGGGGCATCAGCGCTGACGTGGACTGGAAGGACGTCCAATCCATCGACTCCAACCAATTTGACTTTTCGGCCATTGCAGCTGTTTTGCAAACTGCCTCCCAAAACCAGCAGATGGTGAACATCAGCGTCGGCGTCGGACCTGACGCTCCGGCTTGGATCTATGCCAATGGCGTGCTGGGTGTCATTACCGACGATACCCACCGACCATTTGCCTCCGGCGAACGCAAGTCATTCCTCACGCCAGAAGCAAAGAGGCCACGCCGCCAGAGGCGGGTTGTGGATAGCCCTGTGGCAGGATGCCACGGGCTCCAATCAAGAGGCTCAGGCCTCCGGCCGACCGCCCACCGACCATTTGCCTCCGGCGAACGCAAATTCTCCCCTGCACCAAGGAAAAATAGCCCATGGCCCGATCCCAATTCATCACATTGTGCTTCACCCGACGGCCAAGAAACTCCAAGAAAAGGCTCGGCACGCACCCGAAAAAATTAATTTGACAAATATGAGATTGATGTGCAAGTTGCAGTGAAGTTCTAGTGGGCGCTTGCATTGGCATGCATCGCCTCTGAATGGACTTCTGGCATTGTTTTTTCAACCAACTTCACCAATTTGAAATTCCTATGGGTATTGAAATCAAAATCAATTGTCCTGATCCTGAGAAAGATCTGCACATTCCCTACCTGACATGGGGGCCTGCAATATGCCATGTGCGCGTGACAGGCAACCGAGGTGACAAGAAACTCTTCCTGAGGACCAGCAATCGCGGCAAGGGACGCGCTGTCTTCACCGACGCCGGGCGCTCGAAGGTCTACCCCACGGCCATCCTCACCTGCACGGACGAAAATTGGGTCACATTTTACATGGCTGGGGATTTTGGCAATGCGAGTACGCGTGACAAGGACATCGCACTCAATGTATTTGATGTCGATCCGTCGACCAACCCGACGGCAGCTCCCGCATCTTCGGAGGCCCTCATGGTGAGGGTGCGAAAAGACGCAGAGACGCTCACGGCAGATGAGCGCACGAGGTTTCTGGATGCATTTGCGAAACTGAACAGGAAGGACAACTTCGCGTTCTATGCGCAATTCACGCAAATGCACATCGAGAATACCGACAATGAGATCCACAAATACGAGAATTTCCTGCCCTGGCACCGCCTGTACCTGCTGAATCTGGAACGCGATCTCCAGAAGATAGACCCGAGCGTATCGCTCCACTACTGGCGCTGGGATTTCCCCGCCCCCAACCTCTTTTCGCGTGATTTTGGAGGGGAAATCGACGTCGTCACAGACGGAAGCGGCTCGGTTCCATCATTTGCGCTCACCAATCCCTGGCGCCAATGGAGGCCACCGGGTTCAAAGTCTTTGCTGCGCTCGGCCCACAACTGGGACCTGCGACTCAACGGAGGCTATGATGTCCTGGTGGATCGAAATGCCCCCGAGGCCTACGCGATCGCCATGGGAAATGGAGACTACAAGGGCTTGTATTTTGTGGAAGGTCGGGTGCGGGGTACCAATTATGGACTTGTCTTCAGCAAGCCCCACGGCGGTGGTCACATGAGCTTCAGGGGTTTGATCTCCGACATTTCCACTGCCCCACAAGATCCAGTATTTTTTATGCTGCACTCCAATGTGGACCGCTTGTGGGCCGTGTGGCAGAACTACTGGAACCGCTTTTCCCCCGACGACGAAAACAGCTACACGCCACAGGGCATGAGCCCCAACCGCGAGGATGGATTTGGCGCATACTCCGAGGAGACACAATGGCCTTGGAACGGGGACGACAAAGCACCCCGTCCTCCCCAAGTGCCCTATGGCGAATATCCAACGGTGCAAAAAGGCTACAATGTGCTGCCGAAGCCAAGCCCGAAGCCGAAGATCGTGGAGGTGATCGATTACAAGGGCAGGCTCGAAGCTCAAAATTCCGTCGGATTTGATTATGACCAGATTCCGTTTCATTTTACAGCTCCACCGAGCTTAATGAGGGCCGCCATGAACGAAAGACAAGACATCCAGCAGATTCTCGACAAGGGCCTCGCAATCGATGCGCGGCTTGCTGCCCTGGACTCCGTCCAATTTGTGGAAGACAAGCAGGATCAGGCTCGCCTCGTGAGCTTGCTTGCCGATCGAACCGAGGTGGCCGCCGTGAGGACCAAGGTCATGTTTCTGGTCGCGCCCTCCATGGATCATTCCCAGGAATTCATCCGCACCCTGCTCTCCATCTTGAACGACCTCACGGAGCCTGCACTTGTGAGAGGTGGCGCCATGGACCAACTGCGCTTGTTCAGCCTCGGCGGGAGGGCCTTTCAGGAGTTCCGGCCGATGGTCTTGGAGGGCCTGCGCAGCCTGGTGCGCGACCAAGACAGCCACATCGCCAACGAGGCCATCGATCTGCTGGCTTACCAAAAGGATGAATGGTTGCAACGGCAGCTCAAGGATGGTTTGGAGGATCCCAGCAAGGCCTTGGTCTCTGCATTCGCAGCGGTCCATTACCTGAGCCTCGATCCACATGACTTTCTGGACGTGTTCAAGAAAGTCGCCCTGCAAGCCGGTGAGGAGCAGGCACAGCTCCTCGCCATCCGCGCCTTGGCATCCGATACCGATGCCAGTGATTTCCTGCTGGAGCTCTTCAAAAACAAGGATGCATCCACCGAGGTACGCGAGGCCTCCGCACATGCATTGGACGCCCAAGATCCGGACCTCTTCATGGAAAAGTCGCTTGAAACCTTGAAGGACGACGACGAGGCCGACCATCAGCTGCACACGGTGCTGCTGTCGAAGCTGACGCTGGCAGACGAGGACGACCTCGGCAAGATCCGCAAAGACACTGAACTGCTGGCCAAATTGAGTGCGCGCGCCGCAAGGCCAAGTGGGCTCCGGTCGATGGCCCCCGGTGTCGCGATGCCGCCCGATGACTTCCAGGTTCTCTTGGGAAGGCTGAATGCACGCCTCGACAACGCCGACGAATAATCTGAGCGCCATGCTTTTCACCAGAAAGCGCCCCGAGGCCGCGCCGAAATTTGACCGGCAAAGCCCCGAAGACAGCATTGCCCAATTTGTCGACGACGTGCGGGCACAGCCCGCGCGCAGCAAGGAATTGGTGCCGTTGCTTCGTGAGGGGCATCCGCTCTATCAGGGACGAGGCAGCCAAGCGTGCATCCGCATCAGGGGCTACATCTTGGCTGCCTTTGAGACCACAGGCCTGCCGCCCGGCGCATTGATATTCGCGCTCGAGGACCTCTAC
>JANMIM010001465.1:0-5958 GCA_031375795.1 Bacteroidota bacterium | reverse complement strand
AAGCCGAAGAATTCTTGATTTTGAATAAATGTTCAGCATGCGCCTATCCGGCGCTTGAATGCCCAAGCGGCTTTTGGAAGAACTTCAAGCCTTCCAGTCACTCGAATCTCCTTGGATGCGGTACAATCCCGGCGTGTAGGGCTTGGGAACCTGCAACAACCGTTCTGCGATTTGGTCCCATTGTTCGGGGGGATAACTTTGGAGGGCCCGATTGAGGACAGCGGGATTGCGAGTGGCATATTCGATCGGAAGCGGGAAAAAGTTGCTCCAATGCGGTACGTCTCCCGCCGAAGATCCCCGGTAAAGTGCCACGGTTCCAATTCTCTCGCCGAGTTCTCCCTTTCCCCGATAGCGAATGATTTTGATGACGGGATAAGCGCCCATCCCTTTGGTCAGATCCGTCGTCACAGCCACAAGCTTGGGGTTGGTGTCGATGACGATGCCGCCGTTCGAATCGCCGTACCTGAAATGTTCCCGTTTCCGTCGCCAATACAAAATGTTCACCCCAATCAGCATCAGCAAAATCGGCAAAAACCATAGCGAGACGCTGAATGTCAGCCAAATGGACAGCCCAACCCATGAAGAGCGAATGGCAGTCGACAAGACGTGGTATTTCATCCAAACCAACGGATTCAACGGGACATTCCCCGGATTGGTGGCGAAGGTATGCCCGGCGATGGAGTAATTTTTCTTGTGGTCCATTGACTGAGCGTTGTTATGTTAGCTTGAATGCTTTGAGAATGTGGCAAATTCGGTGAAGAAAGCTGCCTCTTGCAAATCCTGACCCGCAACACAATGATTCATGATACCACTGAGCCGAAGTTTCCGTGCAGCAACGATTCGCAATCCAGGTCAACCCCCTATTTCCCACCGTTTTCCGATTTTTTAAGTGCGCCAAAATGGCGGGTGTTCATTTGTTCAATATAGCTTTCAATACTGCCGAGGCCTACGCTGAAGCGCCTTTCGTTGAGGTTTTGGGGGTCAATGACGCTTTTGGGAACGAAGGAGGTTTGTGCTTGATTGAGCTCCATTTGCGTTCCGTAAACCTGCTCCTGCCCGGTGTTGACCTTTACACGGTCCACCAAATAGGCGTAATTTCCGCTTGAGGCTTTCTTCGCGTCCACTTCGATTTTCATTTTGGTCAACACGCTGTCCTGAAAACTTGGGTGTCTGTCCTGATGTTGAACCAATAGCCAAAAATGGTTGGATCCACTCTGTCCGACGACATCATAGTTGGGGAAACCGTATTGGTCAAAGATTTTTTTGAGGAGGAAGTAGTTTAAACTGTCGGTTTGGAGCATGTTGCGCAGGATGGTTGCCTCCGACAGGGTGTCATCTCCCAATTGACCATTGCGAAACTTGGTCATGGAATTCCTCCACTTTTGGTCCACCGTTTGCATGCTGTCCAAGAGATGGAAGAGGGCTTTATTGGAGCCATTTTCTTTTTGATCTTTGTTCTGTTGTACCTGCAACAACAAGGCCGGCCAACGCGGATCTTGGTGAATGGGGATTAGGTCCGATTCGGAGGATATTTTCTGATAATCAGCATATTTGGCTCGGTCCACAATCCGTTGCAAGTTGTAAAAGGCACTGTCGGGATTGCCGGCCAAAGCCCAGGAACAAGCGGCATTGTACCTGTGCGTGGAATAACCCAGACCACCAAAAGCTTGAAACGCTGCCGAAAAGGTAAGTCCGGCGTTGAGGTATTGCTTCGTTTCGTACAGCGAATCAGCCCGTTGAATCAAGGTATGGTAGACAGGTGGAGGATTCTGCGCGAATGCCCAAGTCATCATCCACCAAAACCCGAGAAGGATACCCAACTTTTTCATGCTCTGACTTTTGCTCCTTTCTTATTCTGGATCGTCAACAGGAATTTCTACTTCGTCCAAGGCTCTTTGACTTTCGCATCCACAAAACCTTGCCCGTCAAAGATGCAGATTCCTTGCCAGGTTGTGCACCAAATCTGACCTTTTTGATCCAGGAAAATATTCTGCACCACGTTGGTGGTCAGTCCGTTTTCGGTGGTAAAGTGGGTGAAATTGCTGCCATCGTAGCGGTACACGCCATGGCCTTCGGCAGAGAACCAAATATTCCCTTCACGGTCTTCACAAAAGTTGTAGGCTTCTTCACCTGCAATCTTTCCATCCTGGGTGAAGTTGGTGAATGTCTTTCCATCATATTTGCTAACCCCGCCGTTAAAGGTTCCTATCCAGATATTTCCTTGTTGGTCTTCGAGAATGTCGGCTGTACTGTTGTCCGTAAGGCCATTTTGGGTGGTCAAATGCGTGAATTTCCCATCCTTGTATTGGAAGATTCCATTGCCATCTGTCACAAACCACATGGCTCCATTCCTGTCTTGCAGTATTTTAAAAACCAATTGATCGGACATCATCGGCTGTGGATGTTGCATGGTGATCGCTGGCAATGAAAAACGGATAAAATTCGCGCCATCAAAATGATAAACGCCTTCCATCGCCCCGACCCAAATAAGGCCGTTGTGGTCAATGGTCAAACCCCAAATTTCCATGTTCTCCCCTGACAAACCTGCTTCCTTTGCATACAATGTAAAGTTCTCACCGTCATATCGGAGAAGTCCGTCAGACGTTGCAAACCATAGCTTGCCCGCCTTGTCTTCGACAATTTCCATCACCCGGATATTGCGATCGACGCCTTCGATCGTCATCATTTCCAGTGTTTGCCCATTGTACCGGATAATCCCGCTCCCATTGGTTCCAAACCAATAATTCCCCTTTTTGTCTTGGTACATGGACCGAACAAACTCCCGCACCATTCCATTCAAATTGGTATGGATTTGCGGGAATGTGGTTGCCGATGGCAGCGGGATGAAAGGATGTTCAACCGCCTCATTTTTGACCGGCTCCTGAACCGCATGATTTTTGACTTTTCCAGCACAAGCCAAGATTTGAAGCATCAGCAGCAACAAAATCACCTTGCCTCCCGCGGACATTTTCGGATTCATCGGGTGGGTTGCAGGCCTGCTGCGCGCCCCCAGCTTGTGGCGACAAGTGGTGAAAAGAGCGTCTTTTTCAGTAATTCGATGGATGTCTTCTTTCATATTCAGAAGACAAGTTAAAGAAAGATTGGTTGGCTGGCAAAATATGTTCCGATCAGAAATATTGGCAGGGGCCGCCTGTTACGGCCTGCTATGGCCCTTAGGATCAATCCAACGCGATCCACCAACGTCTACCGAAAAGTATTTCCTTCGAAGACCACAAGTCACCCTTTACTCGCCCACACCTACCTGCGCATCAAAGCTTCACAACCTCCACACGGCGGTTTTTGGCTTTGCCCTCTTCGGTGGCATTGTCGGCGATGGGTTTGGTTTGGCCCCAGCCCTTGTACTTCAATCTCGTGGCGTCGATGCCCGCTGCGACCAAGGCATTTTTGACCGCATTGGCCCTGGATTCAGACAGGGTTTGGTTGGATTGCAGTCCGCCGACGTTGTCCGTATGGCCTTCCACGCTCACTTTCAGGGCAGGATTTTGTTTGAGCATGGCGGCGATTTGCGCAATGATGGGCTCGGATGCGGGTTGAATGGCGGCTTTGCCGGTCTCAAAATTGATGTACAGCGCAATAAATCCGTCCTTGACGATGGCATCATACATTTCGCTGGCGTCGACTTCTTGGTTCATCGCCTCCATCTCGAGCACCAACAGCCTGTAGGCTTCGACTTCGATCCCATTGCCTGCGAAGCTTGTGAGCTTGACCCAATATTCCTTTTCCTTGGTTGCGAGGTGGAATGTGGCCTCAATATCCGCCTCCAAGCCGTTGATGTTTTTGTAGATCAATTTGCCGCCATTGCTCACGATCGCGACTTCGTAATTTTTGATGATCTGCAAAGGGCTTTTCATCTTTTGGCCGGTATCAAAATTGAATTTGTAGTCCGTGGAAAAAAGATTGCCTTCCTTGGTCATGGTTTTCGTTGCGGATGTGCGCAAAATCAGTTCGTTGTAGTTTTCCGCGCAACCCGTAATGTAAAAATTCTGCATGCGGGTCAGCAGCGAATGGTCCTTGCAACCCTCCGCATCTTCTTGTGCATGGACATTCAGTGAAAATGCGAATGCCAACATCAAGGCAAAAATGATCTTTTTCATACGCTGTTCCGTTCAATTCTACGTTGTACAAAACCCGCTTCTCGCGAATTCATGAACAAAGCTATGCGGATCGGAAATGCCCAAAAGTGACATTCACTTGAACGGGGGATGATTTTGCTCACTGCTGTTGCGGGGAGTGAATGCGACGTGCACTACGTTGCATTCAGGATTCTACGGGGCACCAAGATGCATGCTGCGCCCGCAGCCCATTCCACTTCCTCAAAAATGGTAGTTCAAAATCAGGTTGTAGCCCAGCATATTGACCTTGTTGAATTCGAAGCGGCGGTTGCTGAGCAGGTCGTGGTTGCTGTATTTGCCGTAGATCAGGACTTGTGCATCAAGCCCCTGCAGCATCTTGTGGAAGGTATGCCGCAGGTCGAGGTTCAGTTGCGCGTAAGTCGGCATTCCGTATTTGTTCATCGGAAAATCATTGGGCGCGGGCAGGTGGTAATAGCCCATCGACAGCCCAACTTTGGAGCGAATCTTGGGGAAATTGCGGTCAAACTTGGCCATCACAGCGTGCACATCTCCGAGGCCTTCGTTGCGTTCGCGGGGCATGAAGGTGAAGAAGGGATCCCGGCCCCATTCGCGGGGCATCAGGTAACGGCCATGTTGGGTAATGCGGTTGTAGTTGAGGCTGAGTTCCCATTTGGGCTGTTTGAGGCCGATTTTGGCACCAAAGGTCATGGCTTTGCTGCCGCGCGGGATGTAGGTCAACGCCGGATCCGCGTTGCCACCATCTGCCACCGCATCCTGCCGAATGCCCTGCGCTGCCCCGATCAGCTTCGCCTCTCCCTTCAACGGAACCGCAACATCGACCTGCGCATGCACGGCGTTGAACATGTTTTCCGTGAACAGGTCCGATACCTGTACTTTGACGTCCTTGGCAGGTTTGAATGTCGAAGACAGCATAAAAATGCCCTTGGACCGCAGGTTGCCCTTGTATTGCGCCGGCAAACCCGAAGGTAAATTGCCCATGGGATACAAGCCGATGGATTCGTCGACGTCATACCACCTGACCGTGCTTCGTGGAGACATCGCATACAGCCATCCGCCCTCGAATTTGAGTTTCTTGGAGGCGTCGACCGTGGCATAAACGCCCTCTGCGCCCGTGGGCCGCATCCTGCCGTCTTGCAGGTTCACAAACGGGGTATTGAGCAATTGCCGGCCCAGTTTTACGCTCGCTCCCTTGTATTGATACTTGAGGTAAAGCTCTTCCAAACGATCCAGATCCTTGTGGTTGTAGGGATCTTCCAGGTCAAAGAGGCCGATTTCGTAGCGGTTTTTTTGGCCTGTCGTCGAATCCACCGCGCCGAGGTCGGAGGAGGCAAGGTTGAAGATGTAAAAGCCGCTGATGGCGAATTGAAAGCCATAAAACGGCGCAGACTCAAACCGGAGTCCACCGCCCACGGCATTGGCGAAGTAGTCTTTGAGCCCTGGAGCATTGTCGGTGCCCATGAAGAAATAGCGGAAATTGCCCTGTGCCACCCCGTGCCGGAACGCGTCGCGGATGCAGGTGCTATCCGCAGGTTGCCCAGCCTTGGCCTTCCAACTTGCAGGCTGCTCGTCCAATTCCTGATGTTGCGCCCGCAATATCATGGCAAAGGACATCCATAAGCAGACTCCGATGAGTGCTTTGATACGCATAATATGATCGGAAATATGATTCTTAGAAACCGCCCTTGATATAGCTCCAGCCCTTTTCCTGCTTGGTCACCACTTCGAGGACGCCGTATTTTACCAAGCCAGCTTCGGGTGAAAGTTGTTCCTTGGTGATTTTCTTTTCGCTCATGGTAAATTCGCAGGCCACAAACACCACCCCTTTGTCTACCAGGGGCTTGAG
>JANMIM010001461.1:0-4235 GCA_031375795.1 Bacteroidota bacterium | reverse complement strand
GAAATTCCAGGATGTCATGTCCGGCCACTTGTCAGCTGAACGAGTCCGAGGCCTCGGACCCATATTGTGCAATCGATCAATTCTCGGTGCAATATGTGACGATTCATTCGTCCAATGTACTCGTGTCAGCGTTTTTGCATCCTTCATTGCGCTTGACAGATGGCCGAATTCCACGAGCGGCGTGACGGCGATATCCGGCGAGGCCTACAGAGGCGAGGGGCTGGCTCAAGGGAGCACATACCAAGGCCCGCCAGGATCGCCCGTTTGGTATTCCAAGGTCTTCACCACCAAATAATTGCCTTCGATGGACAATACCACGGGCATCAGCTCGAAATAATACTTGACGATGCTCGCTTGCCGCCCGACGTCGCGGATGTCCAGGATCCCCAAGTGTCCCTCACTTGCGGAAACCCTGAAGCTGATCTCGACATCGTTGAGCGCAATATATTGAACCATCAGGCCCGGGCGGCTATAGGTCACCGTACCCACCTGAAACGCTTCAGGCGAAGCATTGAGGTCCACAAATATGGCACGGGGCAGGGGTTCAGACTCCTCGTCCACCAGCGGGTAGGGCACTGCAGTCTCGCCAGGCACTTGGACGATCATGGTGCCATTGGTGGCATCGATCGTCACCGTGATCTCATCGAGCGTGGGATCGGGCAGGGGATAGGAATCATTCGCAGAAAAGGTAAACAAAGCCATTTTGACAGACATTGATGTGGTTAAAGGCCGCCCTACGACATGTCGGGCGATTCCGAAAGCAAGAATCGGCAGTCGCGCATCCGCCCCGTTGAACATTTTTTGAATCGAATTCTTTGTTCAGCCCGCCCATTGCCCCGCCACCGTACGCCTTGTGTTCCTTCAAACTGCCCTGATTGCCCGAAAAAGGCCATTTGTGACGGCATTTTGCCTGCCAGATCCTTCATTGCAATGCCACGCACAGCCCTCGAAGAAAGAATCGCAAGCTGAAAATGTTCAGTGGCACCATCGCTGCGACCGCCATCATTGTGACATCCGCAGCCCATCGCTGCCGGGTCGAATGGAATAGAACATGAATACACTCGAACAATGTCTTGAATGGGTCGCGCAGGGCCGCATGAAGGAGGCTTTGGAGGCCCTCTCGGCCCTCGTGCGGCATGAGGACCTGGATGCGCGCATCATGATGGTGCAGCTGAGCGCCCGCTACAACCGCCACGCCAACGACCGCCGCCTGCGCCTGCGCGCCCAGGGCGAACTCGACATCGAGCTCAACCAAATCACCTACGACCTCATCGAATACATCCACAGCCTGCGCAGCGACGGCGGATTCATCCAGCCCGCGCCGCAAGACGATTATCCCGGCGAGAAAACCCGGATCCTTTTCAGCAGCGCCTGCCCCTTCGACCAAGAGCCCCTCGCCGTCGGCACCGAATTCCGCGACATCCGCAATATATTGCGCGCCGCCACCGAGCGCGACCGCTTCGTGCTGCACCAAATCGACGCCACGCGCACCGACGACCTCTTGCAAGAAATGATGACCTTCAAGCCCCATTTCTTCCACTTCAGCGGCCACGGCAGTCAGGGCGCCATTTACCTCCTCGACACCGACGGCGCCTCCCGCAAACTCAGCAAGACCCAGCTCTCCGCCATCTTCCGATTCTTCAGCGACACCATCGGCTGCGTCTTCCTCAACGCCTGCTACTCCGCCGACCAAGCCGAGGCCATCTGCGAATACATCCCCTACGTCATCGGCACCACGATCCAAATCCCCGACCACATCGCCATCCACTTCGCCACCAAATTCTACCAAGCCATCTGGGAAGGCAAAGACATCGGCTATGCGTTTGAGTTTGCGAAGATGGCGGTGGAGGTGGAGGGGTATGAAGGGGAGGGGGCTTTTCGGATGGTTTGTTGTAAGAAGTGAGGGGGGATGATAACAATCGACAATCAGCACCGGCAATAGAAATCATTGTTATGGAAATGACAGAAGAAATTCGGCAGCAGTTATTGGAACTCATTCGGAATGGGAAGCTGGGGAAGGCGATTGGGGACTTGACGGCTATGAACGTGAAAGGCCACGCTGGCAGGGAAATTGATGCGATTGCAAGTCAATATTCGCGTGTGCAGTCCGACCAACGCATGGGCTTGCTGAGCATGCAGGAGTACCATTTGATGATCAATCAGGTGGTGGCGCGGTTGATTGGGTTGTTGGAGAATCTTGAGAAAAAGCCCGCCCGGCGACCATTTCTGTTGCGGTGGTGGAAATACATCGCCTTCTATTTGACCTTGGAGGGCTTTGAATCGAAATTGCGTGAGATTGTCGGTTTCGAACCGTCAGCGCAGGCTAGGCCCAAGCAATTGGGGGGAATTCTTGTGGGCATCACAATCATGGTTGGTGGAGCAATCGTGGCTAGTAACTGGCTTCTGAGCAAGGAGTTGAAAATGGGGCCAGTCGAACCTTCGCAAACGTTATTGAGCTATGTCGGGATTGTCACTGATTCTGAGGGAAGGCCGCAAAACAACCTTACCGCCAGCCTTAGGAGTGGGCGCATTGCAGCAGTGAAAACGAATCAAAATGGAATTCTGAATTTTGGGGAATATTCCAGCGAGGAAATATTGCTCGACACACTGGAATTATTTCGAAATGGTATTTGTGTGTACAGGGACGCAATTCGATTTCCAAGTCATGAGAGAATCGTTCTGAATGGCAAATATATTGGCATATACTCTAAAACGGAAGGATTTTTTTTTGATCCGCCGTCAGTTGATTCCTGCAAGCTCAAAGCCAGAGAATTGGATTCTCCAATCGTTCTTACTGGCGAGATTTATGCCGAACCAGAATTGCCTGAAATACAGGAATCTATAACGGGGATTGCAAAAATACACGTCTTTGTGGTCCGGAAAGGCTGCAACAGCTCCATTGCGGAGACATGGACTGACGCTGATGGAAGGTACGCGCTCACGATCCCAAAGGGATCGCCGTTTCCTGATAAAATTGTTTTGGATGGTACGATGTGTGGTTTTGAAAAAATCACGGAACCTTTCAAAGCGAATTTGCCCGACTTTAATTACTCATTGAAGAAAAAAAGATGAAAGCTAATTACCTAGGACCGCTTATTTTGATGCTATTTATGGGAGCGTTTGGATTCATCCATGGACAATCTTCTCTGGAGCAACCGATATTATTCATTCTCAAGGACAACGACAGCGATCGGCCGGTAAAAGGGGCGATGTTTACGCTAAAATGTGAAGATTTGAATCTGGATGATCATCGTGGGACTCCAACAGATTCCTTTCGGACGATTCCGTATCCAACGGGTGTGAAACTTGAATATAGCGTGGAACTCAGAGGTTACGAGACCACGAGCGGGACATGTACAGTGCAATCATTGGCCTCAAAGAATGTTCACTTAATTCATATGAACCGGTACAAGGCGCCTAGCAATCCTACCGTCCAAATCGAAGGAACCTTGTACTATATGAATGGGAATAAAAAAGTACTTGTTGCTGGAGAGCAGGTCTCGGTACGTGGATTGCTGAACACAAAGACGGTATTGTCAGACCATTTGGGGAGGTATAGGATCACCTTTGCTGTAGATGAAATTTCGGATCAAAATGTAGGTTACTCGGTTTCAATTTGTAGAAAAAGTGATTTCTTTGCGCAAAGGGACACGACAATCCGGAGCTTTGAACCACAAAAATTCATGGATTTTGAGCTTGTCCCTTATTCCCGAAACGCCGCGATCGAATTTAGGCTGTATGATCCACAAACGCATAGCAACGTCCCTGGTGCGACCGTACAAGTTTGGGTTGACGGGAAAGTCGCAGGAGAATCTACCACCGATGAGAATGGCAACGTCAGTATCTTTCCCGACATTGACCCCAGCACCAAACGCGTAAGCATATCGATTCAGAAAGAGGGATTTGCGGGGATTGCATTCAAGGTCTTTACGGCAGACCTCAACAGCCCTTATGTCATCAATGATCAAATTGAAAAAGGTTTCTTTAAGATTTCAGGCTCGCATTCAATCTTGATCAATGCTGGATTTTCCACGGCTCCTTTTGCGGTTGCTCGGGCGATGAATTTGGAAATATTCCAAGGCATCGGTAAAACATCGACGATGTTCTTTGGGGTTGGATTGCATCCAACTTGGGTTGGAACAGATTATTTTCCTGCGATGGTAAAAACAACGCTTCCGCAAGATACAACCATGTTCGCCTGTCCTTTGAGTTTGACTTTCAAACAATATTCAAGG
>JANMIM010001454.1:0-1220 GCA_031375795.1 Bacteroidota bacterium | reverse complement strand
GCCTGACGCTGGCCAACGCGGACTGGCGGACGGTGGGGAGCTATTCGGTGACGGTGAGCAACCAATTTGGCTGCGACGCCTCCGATGAAGTGACGATCACCATCGGTGCTGTCCCGACGGTGGCCCTCGGTACCGACCAATTGCTGTGCAATGGGCAGACGGCGACCCTCAATGCGGGCAACCCAGGCTCGAGTTACCTCTGGAGCAATGGCGCCACCACCCAGTCGATCACCGTTTCGGCGGCCGGCACCTATGTCGTCAATGTCACCAACGCCAATGGCTGCATCGGCCGCGACACCGTGTTGGTGACTGTCTCCACGCTGTCGGTAGGCCTGGGCCCCAACACCAACATTTGCGACAATGGCACGCAGACACTCGATGCCGGCAATCCCGGGATGACCTACCTGTGGAGCAATGGCGCGACCACGCAATCCATCCTCGTGTCGTCTCCCGGCACCTACTCGGTGACCGTGACCGACCTGCAGGGTTGCAGCGCGGGTGACGTGATCATCCTCACGCAAGTGCCGGGCGTCTATGCAGCCATCGGTGCCCCCACCTCTGCCAACGTGTTCTTCCCCGTATCCTTCACCGACAACAGCACGGGTAGCCCGACGAGTTGGGATTGGAGATTTGGGGATGGCCTCACGAGCACACAGCAAAATCCGACGCATACCTATGCCGCCTTGGGTGTGTACAACGTGACGTTGATCATCAGCAATGGCTTCTGCCGCGACACCGTCATGCAGCAGATCAACGTCAACACCTATGTCGGGATGGAAGATGGGGATTTTGCCAGCGCATTTGACCTCTATCCCAACCCATCCACCGGTATTTTCCACCTCTACTTGGAGCTTTTCAAGCGAAGTGACCTGGAAATTGCAGTCATGGATTTGAATGGCCGGACCATTTACGCGCAGCAGGTTCGCAGGACCGATACCTACCAAGGAGACATCGACCTGAGCAACGTTTCCCGCGGCGTGTATGTGCTTTCCTTGAAAGCCGAAAATGCCCCAAATGCAAAACCGCCGATTCATTCCTGAATCGGCGGTTTTGGCATCAAAATCGATGACCTTATTGGATCACCAATTTGTGGAATATCTTTTTGTCGCCGGCCTTCAAGGAAAGCACATACACGCCGCGGGAAACGTTGCTCAGGTCGATGTCTCCTTGGTAGGTATCGGTCCTGCGAACCTGCTGCGCGTAAATGGTCCGGCCATTCA
>JANMIM010001449.1:0-5505 GCA_031375795.1 Bacteroidota bacterium | reverse complement strand
CGCCATCGCCCTCACGCTCGGCACGACCTACAGCGGCAACAACGAATGCGCCACCGTGCAGCCGGGCGAGCCCAGCGGTTCCTGCATGTCGGCCTCCAACACCGTCTGGCACACGTTTGTCGCGCCTGCCTCTGGCCACGTGACCGTGAGCACCGACTTTGGCGGCACCAACTTCGACACCGAGGTTTCGGTCTATTCCGCCTCTGGCAACCCCTGCCCTGCCACCAACTTTGGCATGCTGAGCGCCGTGGGCTGCAACGATGACCGCACATTCCTCATCAACCTGAATTCCTTCATCGACATCATCTGCCTCGTGCCGGGGGCTACCTATTATGTGCAGGTCGACGGCAACAATGTCAGCGACCACGGCAACTATCAAATCAATGTGAGCGCCGTGGGGCCGCCACTGCCGACACATGACAACCTTTGCAATGCGATTCCCCTCACGCTGGGTGTGACCGGCACGTACAACAACAACTGCGCCACGGTACAGGCCGGCGAGGTCGATGCAGCCTCTGGCATCATATCCCCCTCCAATACCGTCTGGCATACATTTGTGGCCCCTGCCTCGGGCCACGTGATCGTGACCACCGATTTTGGAGGAACGGCATTTGACACGGAGATCGCCATCTACCGCGCCACCACGAGCCCCTGCCCCGGCAACGTCTGGGGCAACCTCACCGAGGTGGGCAGCAACGACGACCGCATCCTGGTATTTGACTTGGACTCGGAGGCAGACATCAACTGCCTCACGCCCGGCGTCACCTATTATGTGCAGGTCGACGGGAACAGTGCGAGCGATTTTGGGCAATACCAGATACGCGTGAGTGCCACGGGTGTCGCGCAACCCAACAACGACTTGATCTGCAACGCGCTGAACCTCGGCACGGTGGGTCTGGCTGGCACATTTACCAACAACAACCAAAACAACCTGTGTGCGACGATTTCCCCCGGCGAACCCAACTTCCCAGGTTGCGCCTCGGGCATCGACAACACTGTGTGGTGCCAGTTTACGACGGGTGCCTCACTGGGCTACGAGATGACGATCAGCGCCACCAACGACCCCCTGAGCCTTGGTGACCAAATCGACTTGCAATTGGGGCTCTACACATCGAGCAACGGTACCTGCACGGGTACGCTCACCTCAGTGGATTGCGACTACACGCCAGGATTTTTCTCTGAGGACCTGATCGTGAAGTGCTTGCTGCCCAACACGGTCTATTTTGTGCAGATCGACGGCTCCTTCCTGAACACGCAAGGCTTCCTCGGCCTCACGGTCACAGATGACGGACGTGCACGCGCCACCAACGACTTGCGTTGCAATGCGACGCCACTCGGCACGATCCCCAATCTGGGCGGCGTGACCTTGCTCAATCAAAACAACTATTGTGGGGGTGTGGAGCCCGGCGAGCCTGTGCCGCTGACATTTGGGCTCGACCAAACCGTCTGGTACACTTTCAAGCCACCGGCAAGCGGCAGCGTCGAGATCGAGCTCATCGACAACGGCACCGACTTGATCGACTTGCAGGTCGCGGTCTGGCACAGCGACAACAACACATGCACTGGCTTTTTCTCGGAAGAGGACAGCTATGACGACGTCTTCTCATTTAGCATCGACGGGCCGCAAGCGCTGCGTCTCAAGTGTCTGGACACCTCAGCGACCTATTACATACAAGTGGACGGCGCCTTTTTGCCGTTGCTGGACAACCATGTGGGTGACTTTGACCTCGTGGTGACCGACTACAACGTGACCGCGGCCACCAACGACAGCATCTGCAACCCCATCTACCTCGGTAACCCCAACTCTGGGCCGCTCACATATTCTTACCATAACTTCTGTGCCGACAACATTCTGGAACCGATCCCGACCTGTTTCGGGACCAATATGACGGTGTGGTACACGTTTACGGCACCCACCTCCGGGCGCGTAAACATCAACCTCCAGAGCGACCCGCTCAACGTGGGTGACTACATCGACCTGCAAGTGGCGGTGTTTGGATTGGCGGGCGACGTCTGCACCGGCGCGCCGACACAAGAAGGTTGCGATTACAATGACATCTTGGAATTCCCACCCTTGTCACGCGATGAGGAGATCGACGTGAGCTGCCTCACGCCCGGCCGTTTGTATTGGATCATGGTCGATGGCTCTGACGATCCAGACGATGTGGACGGATTTTTCAGTATCACCGTCACGCAGAACCCAGGGCCACCGCCGATCACCAACGACAACATCTGCCAGGCTACCCCGCTCGGCACAGTCCCTGCTGTCGGCAGCATCGTGAGCCCAGAGCAGCACAATTTCTGCGCGACGCTTGAGCCCGGTGAGCCCACCCCGGCGATGTCCTTGATACCGTTTGGTCTGGACCAAACCGTGTGGTACACATTTGTGGCCCCGGCATCTGGCAACATGACCATCGCAGCCGCCAACGACCCCTTCAACCGCCCCGACAACATCGACTTGCAGCTCGCGGTCTACCAAAGCAGCAACAACACCTGCTTGGGTACGTTCTCTGAAGTGAACAGCGATTATGATCCGGGCTTTTTCAGCGAGGACTTGACGCTGACGTGCTTGGAGCCTGGACGCACATATTTCTTGCAAGTGGATGGTGCCCTGCTGCCGCCACCGCCGCTCCCGACCGTTTTGGTTGAAGGTTATTTCAATTTGACATTGACCGCCGATCCTGCATTTACACCGATGCCCACCAACGACGACATCTGCAACTTCGTGAGCCTGGGTGTGGTGCCTTCGGGATTGGCAACGCCGACATTCAACGGCAGCAACTATTGCACGGATACCGAGACTGGCGAGCCATTTGTCAATACTTGCCCGGTTTCGTTCCAGTTCACCTGCGACGAGACGGTCTGGTTCACATTCACCACCAACAACAACCCAGGAACGATCACGGTGGATCTCTTCAACCTGAACGGAATCGTGCCCTACATCAATGTCTATGAGGCCAGTGTGTTCCCGGGCTGCACGTTCAGCAACCTGAATTTCATTGCCGATCGCACAGGGATACCGTTCACGGACCTGAGCCTCGACATCCCCTGCTTGGATCCCAACAAGACCTACTTTGTGCAGGTCGATGGCGTGGATTTCATCGGGGACGAGGGATCGTTCAGCATTCGTGTGCGGGACAATGGTGTGCCGCAGCTCACGCCAACCAACGACGACATCTGCGCGGCCGTGAACTTGGGTTTGATCGCCTTGGGGGGCGCGTCGCCCTTGACGCCCGGCAACAACATCTGTGCCTCTGAGCAGACCGCCGAGCCCAATGTGAGCGGCTTGCTGGATCGCACCGACCCCTTGTATGATGAAACTGTCTGGTACAGTTTCACGACCTCGGGTACACCGGGCACCTTTACCGTGAGCGTCACAGGCGTCACGGGCAGCTTGCAGACCGTGTTGCATGTCTACAGAGCCGATGCGCCGCCCTCTTGCGCATTTGCCGACATCACCGAGTATGACAATGCCACCGCCCTGCTGCCCGACAACAACCTGGACATGATCCTGGATTGCTTGGAGCCCAATACAACCTATTACATTCAGTTGGATGGATTGGATGTGATCGGTGACAATGGCAATTTCAGCATCCGTGTGACAGACAACGGTGTGCCACACCTGTTCCCGCCCAATGACGATGTCTGCAACCACATCAGCCTGGGCGTGGTGCCGACCGGTGGCAACTCGACCAACCTCGCCGGACACAATTACTGCGCGACCACCGAAGGCGGTGAACCCAATGTGAGCGGCTGCTCCTACCTGAGCGATCCACTCTGCGACGAGACCGTCTGGTACTCATTCGTCACCGGCCCGACGCCCGGCCTCACGACGGTGAACGTGCTGAACACCGTGGGCATCAATGCCGCAATTTGGGTCTATGGCTCCCTGCCCAACGGTAGCTGCAACTACAGCAACATGACCCTGCTCGAGGATGCCGATGATTTGCTGAGCAACAACGTATCTGTGGACATCCCCTGCCTGAGGCCCAACACGCGCTATTTTGTACAAATCGATGGCGTCGACATCCTCGGCGACGAGGGCACATTCAACATCTTTGTCCATGACGACGGCAGCGTGAACTCCTACCCTGCCAACGACTCGATTTGCGATGCACAAAACCTAGGCGTGGTTCCATTTGGTGGATCCACGGCTTTGACACCGGGGAACAACTTCTGTGCCGGCACCGAGCCAAGCGAGCCCAATGTGGATGCCTGCCCGGTCGTGAGCAGCCTCACCTGTGACGAGACCGTCTGGTACAGCTTCACGACGAGTGCATCTCCTGGTGCGGTCACCGTGGCGATCTCCAACACCGTGGGCATCAATGCGATCATCAACATCTACAGCGTCTCGCCTGCGGGCAGTTGCAACTTTGGCAACCTCACATTGGTGGCATCGAGGGACGACCTCTTGAGCAACAACGTGAGCATCACCATCCCCTGCTTGCCCGGCAATCAGCAGTATTATGTGCAGGTCGACGGCGTGGACATCCTGGGTGACAATGGCACCTTCTCGATCAGGGTGAGCGACAACGGCACCTTTGTCGGCGCGCCAGCCAACGACAACCTCTGCAATGCCGTCGCGATGGGCAATCCCAACAACGGCTCGGTGGGCCCGGTCGCTGGCAACAACAACTGTGCAACCCAGCAAGCTGGCGAGCAGAATGTAACGGGTGACGACGAGACGGTGTGGTACACCTTCATCGCCCCCAACTCAGGCGCGGCGACGATCAACATCACCAGCGTCTCAGGGATCGATGCCAACTTCTCGCTGTACCAGAGCACAGGCGCATGCAGCTTTGCCAACCTGATGCAAGTCGGCAACAACCATGACAACCTGATCAGCTTCAGCGTCACGCACACCGAGGAGTGCCTCGTACCCGGCGCCACCTACTACATCCAGATCGACGGAGGTGACATATTTGGCGACTACGGCAACTTCACGGTGACCGTGAGCGATCCCCATGCGGGCTATGTCGGCCCCGGCAACGACCCCTGCAACAGCGCGGTCACCGTGCCGATCGGCACCGAGCCCTGCCAAGGATCCGGTTTGTGGAACGTCTACAACTACGGCAACCCGACGGTTTCGCTCAACAGTCCATTTGTGCAAGCCTGCGGCGGGAACTGTGGCGACACCTGGTATTCATTTGTGATGCCGGCATCGGGCACAGTGCTGCTGGAGGGCAATGACGAATATGGCTTCCTGGGGCTCAACAGCTCGCAGCTGAGTGTGGCGGCCTATACGGGCCCCTGCAACAGCCTTACACCGATCACCTGCGACCAAGGTGCCCGCGACGGCGCCCGCGCAAGTCGCGGATTCCTGCAAGGCAAATCCATGCTCGCCCTCCAACTCGCTGACCGTGACCGCAACAAATCCGGGGAGTGCGCGGAGCGTCATGTGGAGATGCTTAAATGCCCCCAAAGCTTCGATCATCGGATGCACGAGCTGCAAATCCAATCGATGTGTAAGATGGTAAATTCCGAGGATCAGCGACATAAATTTAT
>JANMIM010000147.1:0-3520 GCA_031375795.1 Bacteroidota bacterium | reverse complement strand
GTGCGGGAGCGGTATTAGTGGAGGGAGTTGAGAGTTGAGAGTTGAGAGTTGAGAGTTCAGAGTTCAGAGTTCAGAGTTCAGAGTTTGCTTGGCTCTGCGGTCCGGCGCCTGTCTCGAGCAAGGTCGAGGGGCGTTCTTTGCGGTTTCATTTTCAGCTGTTTGGGTTGCAGTTTGAAGGAAAAGCGGAATGGTTGAGATGAAAGTTGAGAGTTTGCGGCTTTTTGGGGGGGGATGGAGGATGGGATCTGGTCTGAGTTTCACCTTTTTTGCGCTTGATTGGTTGGGGGAATACGATTCATTTTTCCCAAAGTGGTTGTATTTTCATCGCCAATCCGATGATATTTGTCGTGTTCAAAATTCCTTATGGAAGATGAGCGGATTGCCCACTTTTTCATTGGTATGCTTCGGGATGAGGTGATCGAGGAGGTGTCTGGCAAGCCTCTTCTGCTGTTCCATCGTGAACACCGTCCAAGGTTCGCGCCACCTCAACGCCGATCGTCGACTTGCCAGTAATTCATTGCTCCCACTGATGTTTCCCCGCAGCTCCGCGTTCGGTGTGGTTTTGACGATGTCCAGTCGTTGTCGACGCTTCATCGGACGGTTTGCTTTCGCTCGCTCCCTTTGCACACACATGCCTCCTTTTTGAAGCCTCTCCAAACCGCTCATTCCCAGTGCATTCCCGCTACACGCCGCGCCCTCGTGCAACGGGGAGGAAACGGTGGCTTTCCAGCAGCATGGGGTCGATTGACAGCTCCACCTGCGTGACGCCGGAGGGCCAAACCTCCATCGTCACGATATTTGCAAGAACTTTAGTATCCCTTTGAGGACATACCCGACGGCATAGCGGCGCGCTCCAGCGTGCAAACCCTCCCCTATCCGCCTGCATCCGTCACGGCAAACGCCTGCCCCGACCATGACAGTATCGGGGCAGGCGCGATGCTCACTGCAGCCTCTTGGCCACAATATTTCAATTCCCGTTGTCGATCAACGTGATGGTTGCAGCACGATCTTTTTGGCACCGGTGTAGTGGCTGGAATTCCATCGCACGATGTAGACGCCAGCTGTGACCTCCTCATTCACAATCCCCAAATCGAGCATATTTGCACCTGACTGGATTTCAAATTGGGTGGATTTCAGGACACGGCCGTTCATGTCGCAGAGGCTTACGTTGAGCTGCTCTGCTCCCGTGGCTGTATGCTTGATTTGGATGGCGTAGCCATCGTTTGGATTGCCGAGCAAGCGCAAGACGTTGGCGTCGTCGAGATTGGATGGGGCAGTCTTGTTGTTGTCGCCTCCAGGTATGGGGTATTGGCCACAGAGTTGGTTGTCGGGCATGGGGACATCCAGCGCAAAAATATCGTTGGTAATGGTAAGGGTGTGAGGCAATGGCGGAGAAAACATAAATCCATGTCTCAGCACCAATGGGGTTGCGATGCTAGGGACATCTTCGTAAAAATTACAAGGCGCCACTCCATTCATGTATGCGTTGAGGATGAGCATGTCATTGCTGCCATTGCTCTTGTCAGAAGTTCCGAATATGGAAAGCCCATCATCGGCGTTGTTTCTCACATCGATGGCATTGCTTTCGTCGTTTCCTGCCGTACCATAAATGAAATCGCCGATGGGGTTCATCAAGTAGTCGAGTCTCCAAGCCTGCACGTCATTTCCTCCGAAATAACCTGATTCCATGGTCCCCGTCAAGTAGTACTCTTGTCCTTCCTTGGAATTCTGGCGGGCTGAAACATCGTAAGTATAGCTCGTACCATTGGATGATTGGCCTACATAGATGTTTCCGATTCCCCAAGTACCTCCCGAGGCTTGATCTACCAGCATCGCGCCGGCTTCGTAGCCACCCGCATAGACCCCCCATCCACCTACGATGAAGCCTCCGCCCGAGGGAAGTATGGGATTGTTGGTCCATTCGATGCTGGTTGCCACAAAGGACTCAGTTCCATTCTCGATGCGGAGAAATGGTTGCGGGGCAGGAAGACCTGTGGTCGCATTCAAACGGAAAATATATCCCGCAGAACGGGTTCCAGCTTGGTTGATTGTCGAGCCTACGACCGCAAATTCTTGGCCCCCAGGTAGCTCCACACCATCGTAAGCCTTTTCCTGATTGTATGGGCCAGAATCCAAATCATACAATCTGCTCCACATGATCACGCCATCGTATCGTAGCTTCACCACGAAAATGAGATTCCTTTGAGTTGATATATGACGCGTTTCCCCCATCATATACACATATTGACCCGTGGGTTCCGTCACCATTTCATGTATCTTGCTCTGATGATAATCGGGTCCCAGACTAAAAAATTTGGAGGCAACGACACCACCCGAGAAATTGAGTTCTGCAAAATAAAATCTCTCAGATAGGTACGGTGCCAGCGCACAAACTCCACCGAGCGCAAACTCCTTGGTATTGATCTCAGCGCAGTGGCTGTTGAAAATGTACATGCGCACCAATCCAGATTGCGTATAATAATAGTTCTCAAAATTGGGTGCAGGGACTTGCCCAAACTCATCGGTGACGGCAAATGCAATCCTTTGAGGGCCACTGCCTTGACTGATACCAGACACCATCATGCCCGCCGAATTTTGAAATCGTCGGTGACCATCCTGCCCAAAATCCTCGGTGGTGGGACTGCTGACGCTGGCGCCATAATTGTGCAGGAAATAAAATGGTTGTGCCTGCACCCAAGTGCCTAGGAGGCATAGCACGACCGTCCACAAGAATACTTGCATTGTTTTCATGACAAAATAATATTTTTCGTTAATCAATTGTATCTCCATGACGCTGCCCATCACGCGATCTCCGTAAGCTCCGAGCGCATGGATAGCACGTCGATGTCATCGACAAAACTCTCATCTCTGCCATTCTGGAAAATAAATTTGGCAGGCAATTCGAAAATCCAAAAACCTATTTGTTGTCCTTCATTTCAATTCTATTTTTTATGTGTCCTACAGTAGTTGCGATGGGTAATTTCGTGTTGATGAAACAAATATGGGGAACCTTTTTTCAGAAGTCCAGTCATAGCTACCATGCGGTCGCTTTGCACGGACAAATGGTACGTTTCATCTATCGCCTTGATCATTTGGCCCGAGATTTTGTCCGCGACAGGATCCAGCGTTCGCAAGTCGTGGCGATCCCATGGGGGACTGTGCCGTGCACCTGAGAAAAATCATCTCGCATGGAGACAAATGTCACAATCGCTTACCACCGATCAGCTGAAATTGCCTTTCTAAAGGTCATCATTGATGAAAACTACACGATTTGTCTTCACGATACTCTTGGGTTTATGGTCTGCAGCCCAAGCCCAAAACATGATTCCGATCCCAGACACCCTTTCTGGATCGGATATCCACCTCTCGATCGCAGACAGCAACCAGTCGTTTTATCCGGGTTTCAATACATCCACCATCGCCTACAATGGCAGCTACCTCGGCCCAACGATCATCCTGAACAAAGGCCAAGCCGTGAACATGCACGTGACCAATAACCTCGCCGACACGACGACGACCC
>JANMIM010001418.1:0-2362 GCA_031375795.1 Bacteroidota bacterium | reverse complement strand
TGGGGCAGGTAGCCGTCACGGCAAACGTTTGAGCAGATGCGGAACATGGGATCGGTGAGACGCCAGAAGAAAGTGAGAGTGTACCCACAGCATTTACAAAAACGCTCTTTGTCTCAACACTTGGTGCAATCACATACGGATCTTCTATTGTACCGCTTCCCGTCGTGCATACCACCACATGGGACAGTACAAAAGACCCGGGTCCAAAATCTGCAGAACTCACAGCCGCTGTGTAGGTAGTGCCACTAGCCGAGGCCGCCGGATTGTTGGTACTCCATGTATCGAAGTCGCAATTTGAGGCAACCGTTCCGATCCATCCAAAATTGATGTACAAGGATTCAGGGCAAATGGTTGCAGGGCCAAAGACCTGTGCGGAAAGTTGAAAAACCACTGCAAGCATCGATATGCCCAGTGCTAGCCAAAACTTGTTATTTGTTTTCATAAAGCTAAGAATTGAATTGGTAAACTTGAATTGACATTGGTTGGAATCCTGAGAAATCCTTCGATCCAGAGCCCTCGATGATTGGCCAATTTGGGATGGATATGACCTTGCACAGGACAACATGCTTCAAAGTTCACCAGACCTTTCTTGCCATTATGAGCCACCTAGCATTTGCACTTGTTTTGGCGGTGGCCGATGGTTGCTGCTTAGTATTTGATTTCTAAACGGTCCCACTGAACAGCATCTGACAGGGTTGACTAGCCGCAACATCAGGTCGATCTTGGAAAATAAGATTGCAATCCCTCGACATTCATCTACATCCGCAACTACAGTCCAATGAACACTTTACCAAATCGTGAAAAAATTACTGCGATGACGTTACAAAACTTACTGCTATCTTCATATCAAGGTGAAAATCTTAACCCTTTCGTTATTCATTCATTAAAATCATTGAACGTATGAGAAGATTCTTAGCAACTGCATGTTTGCTGTTCATGACAGCAACCGTGATGTATGCGCAGGAGGTGCTCAAGGGGACTGTAAAAGAGGAGGCAACGGGTGAACCGATGCCCGGCGTCACAGTCTTTGAGAAGGGCTCCTCCAACGGTGCCATCACTGATGCCGATGGTCGGTATGAGCTGAAGGTCAAGGACGCGCAGGCCGTCTTGGTGTTCAGGTACGTGGGTTTTGCCACGACTGAGCAGGCTGGCGGCGGCGACATCAGCCTCAAGGAGGATGTCTTGATGATCGACGAGGTTGTGATCACGCAACTCGGTATCAAGAGCGACAAGAAGGCCCTTGGGTACTCCGTGCAGCGGGTGGGCGGCGATGCGCTCACTGGCTCTGGCGAATCCAACATGATCAACGGCCTCAATTCCAAGGTGGCAGGCGTGCAAGTGATCAGCTCCAGCGGTTCGCCGGGTGCAGCATCCTTCATCCGCATCAGGGGCTCCTCATCGCTCACCGGCAACAACCAGCCACTGATCGTGGTCGACGGCGTGCCCCTCGACAACTCCCAAAACACAGGCGGCAATCCAGATGACGGCGACAATGCTTTGCTGGAAGGCGTGGCCCAATCCAACCGCGGCGCCGACATCAACCCCAATGACATCGCCGAGATGACCGTGCTCAAAGGTCCAGCCGCTGCCGCCCTCTATGGCATCCAGGCTGCCAACGGCGCGATCTTGATCACCACCAAAAAAGGTGGCAGCAATGGCAAGAAGGGCGTCTCGGTTTCCTTCAATACCTCGATGGCTTGGGACCAGGTGAATCGCCTTCCTGAGTTGCAAAACAAGTACACACAAGGCTCCGGTGGAAACTTTCGCGGCCCTGAAGTCGGTACCTCCCGCAGCTTTGGCGCCATGGTCGACACCCTGAGCTGGGACAACAACTCGCAAGATCCGTCCAGTCCCAACCAATTTGACCGGCACGGCAATGTCGTGAGCAGCAACAGCCCATTTGCCAAGGAGAAGTTTGTGCCTTATGACAACATGAAGAGCTTCTTCCAAACCGGTCTCACCACCGACAACTCGCTGGCTTTGTCTGGGGGCTCGGAGGCAGCTACCTATCGCTTCTCCATCGGCAACACGCACTCCAAGGGAGTGGTTCCACTCAGCGACTGGGGCCGCACGACGGCCAAGTTTGCGGGCGAAGCCAAGTTGAGCAACCGCCTGCGCACAGCTGCATCGGTGGGCTACACCAACTCTGGCGGCACGCGTGTGCAGCAGGGATCCAACATCTCTGGCCTCATGCTCGGCCTTGCTCGCACCCCGATCTCATTTGACAACTCCAACGGTGCTTCAGATCCTACCGATCCGTCTGCCTACATCTTTACCGATGGTCTCCAGCGCAGCTACCGCTACGGTGGTGCTGTCAACTATGACAACCCTTACTGGACCATCAACCAAAATCCATTCAAGG
>JANMIM010001399.1:0-1061 GCA_031375795.1 Bacteroidota bacterium | reverse complement strand
GCCCGACTCCAGCGGAGTCGCACGTTTATAGACCAACGATTCAACCCCAAAGGCCATCCCACCCCGAAGCGCGGGCCTCCGGCCCGAACGCTGATCGACAGCCCGCCTCTGGCGGAATTGGCCGATCATGGCCTGATGCTGATCGTCCAAAATACTTATCTCAATGGCATTTGTCGCCTTCGGCGGGCGGAGGCCAAGGGCTCCTCTTGTGATGCGATAGCTGCCTGGAGGGCAGGGCCGATGTAGGCCCTGGTCTTGTGGCGGGGAGCGGCACGCGGCACGCCACAAGACGGCACCCCGCAAGGGAGCGACCCCGCGCGTCGCAGACGGCAAGCGGGGGATCGCCCAGAATATCAAGATGGATCGCAAAAAATAACTGCCGCAAATGGCCTCAGGTCGCCTCATTCGTCAAGATGACCTTGAGGGCCTTCTCGTCGGCGGCGTGCTCAAAGGTCTCGTAGGCGGCCACGATGTCGCTGAGGGCGAAGTGGTGGGTGATCAATTGTGTGGGATCCAACTTGCCGGAGCCGACGAGCCTGAGCAGGCGCGGTGCCGTCACGGCGTCCACAAGGCGGGTCGTGATCGTAATGTTGCGCGACCACAGCGTCTCGAGGTGTAGCTCGACGCTCTGGCCATGCACGCCGATGTTGGCGACGTGGCCGCCGGCTGCCACCATGGCGGTACACATCTCAAACGTCTCGGGGATGCCCACAGCCTCTATGGCGGCATCGACACCTTTGCCATCGGTATATTCCATGACCTTGGCGACGGCATCCTCGATCGAGGTGTCGATCGTATGGGTGGCACCGAGGGCACGGGCCACTGTGAGGCGATTGGCGTCATGGTCGATGGCAATGAGCATGGACGGTGCAAAAAATTGTGCGGTCAAGAGGGCCGCCATGCCGATGGGACCCGCGCCGGCGATGGCGACGGTGTCCCCGGCACGAATCCTGCTGTTGAGGACGCCACATTCATAGCCGGTCGGCAAGATGTCGCTGAGCATGACCATGGCCTCATCGCTCACCCCGGCAGGGATGGCGAGCAGGCTGTTGTCGGCAAAG
>JANMIM010001250.1:0-2715 GCA_031375795.1 Bacteroidota bacterium | reverse complement strand
GCTCACACAATATTGGTTGGGAGCGGTGTAGGTGATCGCAGGCGATAGGGAAATGATACTGGCGACATTGGCGGCATCTGCCCCGATGTCATGGGGTGTCCATGCACTCCGCAATTGCCCGTCCATGTCCTGTGTCGTGCCTGCAATCAAGGTCCCGGCCCCCTCCATCGCACTGATGGGCCCCAGGTGCAGATCACCGGTCGTGATCGTGCCCATGGGATTCACAAATCCGGCATCTGCGGTGATCGAATGCATGTCGTGGCCAAAATAGGTGCGCCAGAATTGAATATTGACCCGATCGATGCCTGCATAATATCCAAAAACACCCCCGATCCCCGTGGCGACGATGTTGTTGTAGTCAGCATTGTTGTAGGCAGTACCTACCGCCGATCCATGGAGGCGGATGGCGTAATGCTTGCCTGTGCCCGTGCCATTGCTCCGGGCGTTCATGAAGATGTTGTTGAAGATCAGGCTCACGGCTAGCGCATCGTTGTTGTAGGCATAGGTATGCTGCGAGCCGGCCACGCCCGCTCCACCTACGTACACGCTGTTGTGGTAGATGGAGTGATTGCCACCCGTTGTACGAAATCCCACCCATGCGATCCCTTGCGTGATGCTATTGCCAGAGAGGTCCATGCCGATGCGCACGGAGTTGTTTTGATAGATGTTCTTGCCATTTTGGTTGTAGATCCCGGTCACGGACCCGGTAGCGTTGGCGTACAATAAACACTGGACTTTGTTTCTTTCGATCAGGTTCGCATTGCTCACGTTGGCCGATCCATTAATGCACATCCCGATGAGCTGGGCATTGCCCGACGTGCCCGTGACTTGAATGGCTTGCACCACATTGCCTACGATATTGGATGTGGTGGTACCGCTGCAGTTTGCGCGGATTCCGATCACCGCAGCGCTGGTCCCGGAGCCAAATGCGCCCCCACCGATCGTCAGATAGTTCACGAGGTTTCCGCTTAACTGTGCGGCTTGGCCATTGATGTTGATCCCCGTCATCTTGGAAAATTGGCCGGTCGTGTTGATGTTGATCGGAGCCGTGGCCGAACCGATGATGGCGTTGTTGATGGTATTGCTCGCGGAAAATGCCGGTGTCGCCTCGATGGCATCAAATACAATCGTGCTGTTGTTGGCGGTATTCACGACAATTCCACCGATGGTGTCTGCGAGGAAATTGCAGGATGAGGTACCCTTGACGTGGATCATCGCCACCTCGGTCGTGGACAGGTTGCTCGCCGTCGTGGCAACTTGAATTGCGCCGGGATTGGTCAGGCTGCCGATGTGGTTTCCATTGACGCTGGCTGCCCCACCTTGGATCTCGATGGCCGCAAACGACGGGCTGTTGGTGGAGCTCGTAAGCGCCCCCGAGAAAATGATGCTGGAGATTCGATTTCCCTGGATGGTCGTTTGGGCCGTGCTCGATGTGCTGGAAACCAAGATGCCATAGAACAAAACGTTGGAAGGTGCGGTCAACTCGTAGGAGCCCGTGCCATTTGCATTGGCATAACCGATCACATTTCCATTGATGGTCACATTGGAAAACGCTGGGCCCGTCGCGACGTTGATCGCCGTGTGCAAATAGGCAAATGTAGCTGAGGTACGTGGTGTAGTCTGGAAAAACCTGTTGTTGCTGATCGTCCATGCCTCGTGCCCGGTATCGAGGTGAATCCCATGAGACTCTCCGTCGGCCCTGAAATAATCGTGGACCGTGCAATTGGAGACCACCACATTCGTATTGGCACGGTAATCGTTGAGCCCCACACCAAAGACCCCACGTACAGGAAGATTCAACCCTACTGGGCCGATGTCGCATAGGTTGATGGTATTGTTGTCGTTGCCAGTTGTGACGCCCCCGCCAAACTCGACCACAGCACGCGCAGCCCCTTGCAGGGTGCAGCGCACGATCAAATTGTTGCTCGCATCATTCACAAATTGGATCACAGGCGCTGGCATTGTGTTGCTGACCGCGCCATTCTGCAGCAGCAGTGAATTGCCCAAACTGTTGAGCCCGTCGATCGTCACACGGTCGGCCCCATCGAGCCGAATCAATGCATTGCCCAATGTAGTCGTGCCCGAAATCGTGCGCGCACCGCCAGCAGGCGCCACCGTGAGGCTCGTCCAAGTGCCTTGGGTGAGCAAAGCCGGATTTGGTCCCTCGGTGGTGTTTCCGACCACCGAAACCGTGATCGTCGCATTGGTTTGCGCGGCGGCGTTGATGGCGGCAAATGCAGCCGTGAGCGTAGGATAGCTCCCATTGCCCGCCAAGGCCCCCGAAACGATCACATTTTGACCATAAGCGAACGGCACCGCGGCACTTACCACCAACGCCAACAGCAGGAATACTTTTCTCAAAACGATTGTATTGAACTTCATTGTCGTGTCAAATTATTGAATGCAAGGTCAAATTAGGATTTTCCCAACAAACCACAAAAAAAGATGCCTGCTGCTATCTGAAAACAGAAATGCAGGGAAATGCATCGCCAACATCCCTCGACCATCCATTCCGGCGACGGATGGAAACAATTGGGGCAGCCCCATCGCTGCCCCAGTCGCCTTCATTTCTGGTGAATATACGCAGCGCGGGCATAATCCCTTTTTCTGTTTGGCAAGTCGACCGTAGGCGAAGTCCCGATTTGAGTCGGGAAGGCGTTTAGTGCAACGATTTCAAAACACCTATACGATCTCCCAATACTATTTGGGTCAAGG
>JANMIM010001238.1:0-4826 GCA_031375795.1 Bacteroidota bacterium | reverse complement strand
CATACCCATCCTGCTGATAAGGCACCTTCACCTGCTCCACGAGCAGCTTGTGAAACGCCTCATTGTTGTGCAGCAAATCTGGAGAATAGATACGCAACACCTTCTGCAAAGCCTGCTCCCGCGCAGCATCGGGAATATGCGAATTGATCCGGGCGATGGCTGCCCGTAGGCGATGCCTTAAGATCACTTCCTCATAACTCCCACGCTCCTCAGATTCGCCTCCCGGACTAATGTCGGGGCCGAAGGCATACTGCCAACCCAGGCTTTGAAGCTGTTGGATCGCGTATTGCTCGATATCGTCTTCGGAGATGAGTTTCATGGCATTGGGATTGTCGATACTCTTTCGGTCCCGCTTCTTGAAGCAGTAAGCCGTAAGCATTCACGGCAATTGCCTAAGCCAAATGACTGCTCAAGCATTCGAAAGTGTGAACCAAAGTTGTAGCGCATTTTGAATCAGATGCATAATTTTTAATTGAACATAATCCTATTCCACGGCGGGGTCATGGAGATCGATCGCTTTTTGGACGTCGATGGCTAGTATCTCTCCGACCTCTTTGAAGAACCATTTCCATCTTGCGACGATGGCTTCCTCCGTCCAGTTCTTACCAAACGTCCCTTTCTCGCAATCTTGTACAATCGCTCGCGTGATCGAAAATTCTGTGATTTTCGTATCCTTGATGTCATATTTCCCCTTTCCACGATAGACACTCATTTTGATTGGAAAAGGATTGTTGCTCGCCTCAATGTTCTTGGTGCCGCCAAGAAGTGTGAGATTTCCAGCGCTGTGCAGCCATTTCGAACCAGTCTCCTTTGAAATATGGTTCCACTCTTTTATAGACGCAAATTTTACTGGTAATACATGTTCGAGGTGAATTTCGCTATTCAGCTCGAAGAATCTTGGATGCGCGGAATCCGTGGCGTTGTATTCCAGAAGCAGAAGCAGTGGCTTGCACCAATATTCCCTTGCAATTGATTCCAAGGTTAGGCTTCGTAGTGCAGCCTCGATGATATCATCATCCTTTAGTTTTTTCTCCAATTCAACTTTGATTTCCGCCCATGGCTTTCTGTTCTTGATCCAGACAATCAAATTGAACGAGGTCTGTTTAATCGCCGACAGGGTTTTTCCTGCAATCCAATACAGGTAGTAAAACCTACGAAGACCGGCCACCAAGCTTGCGTATTCAGAATAGCCGTTGTGAAGCGCTGCCAGCAAGATTGCCTTCCAGTGCACATTCCATCGAATGTACCACAGAGAGTAAAGTACCTTGTCCTCAGATTCAAAAATGGACGTTACGTAGTTATTGGCAAATAATTTGATCTCTTGAATGACCGCATTAGGATCATCGCTTTTCAATTCTTCCTGCAGCTCATCATAAAGCGATTTTCTAGGGTTTCTCCCTAGCCGGAAATACGCATAGATGATGAACAAGTCATTCAGATTGATATCGCTGGACTTGATTCCTTGCTCCATTTCTCTCCAGTCTGCGATGAACTGCTGTTCACGAAGTTTGGAGGTGTCAGGATCTGCTTGATGCTTTTTGTAAAGATTCTCTAGAAGGTAGCTCTTGATCAAATCTGCGGGCGTGAGATCCATTCCACGATCATTGAGCACTTGGAACAATTTGATCGCAAAATCCCTGTTTTTGCAGTCGATTCTGATAATCTTGACTTGATTGAATAGGAAATCGATTAGCTGTTCTGCCTTTGCCTGCCCGATACCCTTCAACTTCTCCCGAAAAATGACTGCGGTATTGATGAACTTGAACTTCGGCTCTTCGTCCGTTTTTATTTGATACTTATATGGCTTCTGCAAACCAAGAACACTCGCATTCAGAATCAAGGATTCGAAATCACTTTGGTGCTGATGATGCGTAAAGAGCTTCAATCGTTTCATCTTTCCATGTAAAGAAATAGAAGAATTGATCGTATCAGAATCCACCGCATTAGGGTCACTTTCCATCCTGCCCTCCCCAAGCGTGGGAAATAAATCACGCAAAACACAAAAAAGGATCATCAATGTCGTCAAGCGCTGTTGTCCATCCACCACGTCGATGTACGCCGATTTTTCATCATCACGCGGCTTGGCGGTGATGATCGATCCTAGGAAATAGTTATCGTCAGCTTCCTCAAAAGCCTCATAGATATCCGCCCACAATTTATCAACTTGTTCATCCTCCCATTTATACGGCCTTTGGTATTGCGGGATTTTGTAAAGGGAATCTGCATTTCCAAACAGGCCTTTGATGGATAAGCTTTGTGGCTTAAAGGGTTCTTCCATGATATTTCTTTAATTGGTAATTAACAGGTAAACGAAGGACATACGATTTTGACTCAAAGTCATCGCAAAATCATCCTTGTCAGTTCCGCCTTCACCAAGTCCTTTAATTGCTGTGCATCGATTGCATTGGCCGCATACATTGCTGCGGGACTTGTCCTTTTTGTCTTCGGAACATAGCTTGTATTTGGAAACACTTCCTTGACAGACCAAGATTTCCATTTTCTGGAGGCACAAATGACGAGTTGGCAATCTAGAGACTCCAGATGCTTTAGATCTCCCTCTAGGTCGCGAGTGATGTCCCCACGTGTCATGAGCCCAAGCTTTAGGCCATTCCATATCAAGACGGCTCGAATATCGTAGCTGAGTTTCAGCTTGGGACCCACCAACCAAAAGTTGGATGAGTCTTGCTGGAAACCATCGAGTAGCAGCAAATTGTATAGCAACTTGAGGGTATTGGTTTTCCCGTTGTTGGTACCTGAGGTTAATGCGATGACTTTCATTTAGATCCCGTATTTAGTTGAAATCGAAGTAATCGATATGCCATTCCGTTTTACTGCTTCGATGCAAGTTTCGAATCCAGGTCTGCAATCCTTTGATTCATTGATCCATTAATTGTGTCAATGGCTTGCATCATAGCACTTGTCCAAAGTCCGTGACTCGGCAATTGAAACCAAACAGGATTGTTGAACAATTTCGGGTAGCCTGGGTCATCGCCAGTCCCATTCCACCTCATCGCAAAGCGAGATCCTCCGTCTTCCCATATTCCATAGGCTACGGCAAAATCACCATCATCATAAATAACAATGTTTGGGCGAAAATTTTTGGGTGTAACTTTTTCCGGTTTCATAGTAATATTTTCTGATTTAATTCTCCATAATTTACGTTGCGATTATTCCACTTCGACGCCAACCGATCCCAGATTGGTACTACGTGATGATTCTCATTCTTCATCTTACAATCACCCCATCCCGCGCATAGTTCGTGTTATCCCGCCAATACTCATGGCAAAGCCCCATCTGCGTCTCCGCAAATAGCTCTCGCTTCAGTTGGCTGGCTGGCTTGCCGGTGAGGAATTCACCGATGCGATAGATGCCATCACCATGCAAGGCATCTCCCTTGTGCAAGACTACGGCACTGAGGATCGGTCGCCCTTTTCCATACTCATAAATAGCGATGTCTCCAAGCAGTTCACCGATCTTGGCACGATCCAAGTCCTTGTTGAAATTGAATCCCAACTTGAATTTAGTATTCAAATCGGAGTAACTGCACTCGCTTCTCTTTCTTGCAATCTCTACGAGGTAATTTCTGAGGTCAACGTGCATATTGATACCCTTTTTTGATGACTTACATTTTTACCCGCACCTCCCCACTCATCAACTTCGGCAACAACGTGTCTCGAAGCCGTGTGAGTGTGCGAATTTGAAATGAGTTTTTCTTTATTTTTTCAAATAGGGGAGAAACCAACTTCTTGAAATTTGCCATAACTGAATCGGCTGGTATTGGAATCTCAAGCTCCTTGATCATCTGTGTATTGATAGATTCCACGATTGAGGATGTTGATCCCATAGTCTCAAATCGAAGTGTCTTCAGAAATAGGTAAAGAAACTCTGGGAACATCTTGGAATTTGTCTTGAGCTTAAAATGAGCAATGGCTTCATTTGAAACCATTTCAGTTGTCGTAATAGCCACTCTACCCAACGTCATTTTGAAACTCATCATCACAGTATTCGAAGGGATCAATGGAACCCGAAACTTTTGAACAGCTTCTGCAGTCAAATACTCCGATACCTCGTCTAGGTAAACGCCACAACTCCCCATATTTTTTATGGAAACCCATTTCACATCGGAAGAGTCGGTTGAAAACCATTGATGTTCCTTGCGAGGAGGAGTTCTTCCGATCAATATATCGAAAACTTCTCCCAAAGTCCCGATCTCCCACCCCTCCTCAGCCTCCTCCACAAACCACTGTCGGAAAAGCGTCTCCGCAAGCGCTTCCAAGGTCTTGTTCTGACGATGCAACAGGTCGATCTTGTCATCTAAGCTGCCCAGGACTTCAGCGATAGCGCGTTGCTCATGGTGAGGGGCAGCTGGTATCGGAATTTGCTTAATGTTATAGAGTGGGAGTTTTGGTTGAGTTGATCCGACATTCCTCTTGTTTATTTCATCCTGACCGCTAGTCGAAGATAGGAAGTAAAACAAGAATTCAGAGTCATAATCATCACGAAGGGGGATCAATTTAACACAGTTTTCCGTAAGATTTGCCCCTTCAAGTTCCGGTGAAACGATTGCCACAAAACCGATGGAGCCAACTATTGAAAGCAGTACATCTCCCTTGCTAACTACGTACCTAGAAATGCTTTCTTGTACTTTGCTAGAAACATACTGAAGGCCATCTAGAGTAATGAATTTCTTGCCAAAGTCAGTTACCCGAATGTATGGATGCGGTGTCCTGTAATTAACTAACAATTCACCTTTAGGAAGCCGTTTTCCTCCTCGGATTTCAAAATTTTCACCAAGCAAAGTCTCTCCCCATTCAGTCATTGAACAC
>JANMIM010001235.1:0-2871 GCA_031375795.1 Bacteroidota bacterium | reverse complement strand
GTGATCCGCAATACCAAAAAATCGGTCGTCCACCTCAAGTTGATGGACCAATTGCCTGTGTCGCAAGATGCTGACATCGAGGTGAAAGCGACAGAAATCTCGGGCGCCGGAAAGGACGATGCGACGGGCGAGCTCACTTGGAACCTGGACCTGCAGCCATCGGCCACGCAAAAGTTCAAGTTGATTTATTCGGTGAAGTACCCCAAGAAAAAAATCGTTCCAGGCATCTAATCCTTTAGCATCAAGACAATGAAAAACATCAAAATCATGCTGGTCCTGCTGCTCATCTGCACAGGCCTGCAAGCGCAAAACGAAACCGAGATCAAGAGCAAGATCGAGTCTGTCACGGTCTTCCTGAGTGGCGCGCAAGTGAATCGCAGCGCCGACGTGAGCCTGAAAAAAGGCAAAAACATCCTCTATTTCAGGGGATTGGGCGAGGGCATCAATCCGCAGAGCATCCAGGCGTCGGCGCCAGAGGCTTTCTTGATCAACTCCGTGATCCATGAGATCAATTACCTCGACAAGGCGGCCGAGTCGCCCAAAGTGAAAATGCTCCAAGATTCGATGGAGATCATCAAGCGCATCATCGAGGAAAACAGCTTGGAGCATGGCGTGTTGGAAAATGAAAAAAACATGATCCTGCGCAACCAATCCATCGCAAGCAAGGAGCAGGGCCTGAGTGTGGACGAATTGCAAAGGGCCTCCGATTTTTTCAGGAGCCGATTTACCGAAGTGCTCGACAAGCAACTGACCTACAGCCGGGCCAACAACAAGTTGGCGCTGCGCCGCAATGTCATCACCGCCCAGCTCAATGAGCTCAATGCCCGCCGCAACCGCCCGAGCAACGACATCCGTGTCATCGTCGAGTCCGCCAATGCGGGCATGGCAGCCATCAACCTGAGTTATTTCATCGCTGGAGCAGGCTGGACCCCTGGATACAACATTCGCGCCAAGGACACCAAATCGCCCATCGTGCTGGAATACAAGGCCGACGTGTTTCAAAACACCGGCGTGGATTGGGAGGATGTGAAACTCACCTTGAGCTCAGGCAACCCCAATACCGGTGGCACACAGCCATCGCTCTCGCCATGGAACTTGTATGTGCAGGAACCCATTGTCTACAGGGAACCTGCGAAGAAAATGGCTTACGGCAATGTTGCACCAAGCACCACTAAGGAGCAGGCTGATGAGCCAGTCGCCTTGGAAGAGGTCACCATTAGCGATGACCTTACATCTGTCGACAATGTTTCCTTGGCGGGTGGAGAGGCCTATTCCTACAATTGGCAACCTGCTGGTTTGTCCAACTACACCACGGTGCGCGAAGGCGCGACCACTGCCGAATTCCGTATCTCAGTCGCGCAGACCATCCGCTCCAATGGCAAGGCTGAGCAGGTGACCGTGAAAACCGCCGAGGTGCCTGCATTCTACCGCCACTTTGCGGTGCCCAAGATGGACAACGATGCCTTCTTGACGACGGGCCTCACGGGTTGGGACACCTTGGGTTTGCTACCGGGGAATGCCCAGATCTTCTTTGAAGGCACTTACGTCACCGAGGTGAGCATCGATCCCGCCTACACGAGTGACACGCTCGACCTGAGCTTGGGCCGCGACAAAAAGGTCGTGATCGAGCGCAACCAACTCAAGGATTTTAACAAGGTGCGCGTGCTCGGAGCCAACCGCGAGCGCACATTTGCCTACGAGATCAAGGTGCGCAATACCAAGGATTCCCAAGTGACCATCAACCTCGAGGACCAAATCCCCGTCTCCCAAGACAAGGATATTGTGGTCAATCTCGTGGATGCCTCCGGAGCCAAGGAAGATCCTGCAACGGGAAAACTCACTTGGGAGTTGAATCTGGCGCCCGCTGAAACCAAGGTCGTGAAGCTGATGTTTACGGTGAAATATCCGAAGAACAAGTTCGTGCCGGGCATCTGACGGTAGGGAAGGAAAAGGCCCCTGCGGACGCGATGAATCGTGACCGCAGGGGTTTATTTTTAGGGGCCGGGCAACCGTGGCGGGCAATCGTGCATTGTTGAAAAAGCAACATTGCTGGATGGAATGCCTTAAATTGCAAGCTCATACCCTATCCCTATGAAAAAAACAATATTGATTGCCCTCTTGAGTTTATGGTCTTGCCTGCTTGCGAGCGCACAAGACACCCTCATTGCCAAGTCTGAAATCACCGACGTCACCGTTTTTTTGAGTGGCGCGCAGGTGAGCGAGGAAGCCAGCTTTTCGCTGTCCACGGGAGAAAACCTCCTCTTGTTCACTGGCTTGGCCAAAAACATCGATTCGGCTGAGTCCATGGCCATGACTCAAACCGGCATGATCCTGGGGACGCCGTATTACATGGCACCCGAGCAATGCCGAGGCGAAGAAGTTGGGCCAGCAACCGATGTGTATGCTCTGGGCGTAACCTTGTTTCAATGCTTATCCGGTCAGCTTCCCTATCAAGCACAATCTCCAGTTGAGATCTTTCGATTGCACTGTGACGCTCCGATCCCGAAGCTACGCTCTGTCGCGGATTCCGCCAGCGATGCGATCCAAGAAGTCATCGAAAAATGTTTGGCCAAAAATCCGAATGCTCGGTACCAAAATGCGGGCGAGCTGTTTCAAGACTTGGAGGGATTGCTGACCGGTACTAGGACGTCGATTCAATTGCACCCCGCCGTACCTAATCCGAATGCGCCGGGCATTTTTCGTTACCAATTTCAGTGGAAACTCCGATCTTCGGCGGAGTCGCTTTGGCCGTACTTGTCGAACACCGATCGCGTCAATCAGGCGGTTGGATTGCCTTCTGTAAAATACAAGACCTTTCAGGATCCCAAATTAGGAATGCGGCGTATTGCAACGGTTCGAGCGATGGGTATG
>JANMIM010001195.1:0-3978 GCA_031375795.1 Bacteroidota bacterium | reverse complement strand
GATACCCCGCGGCGCATCGGGCCTTGGTTTTGCGTTTTTGGCTACAAACGTGCGATACGCCGCGGCGCATCGGTCATTTGGGTTGCACCCTGATTTTACAGACATGCGACTACAATCACTCCCACATTCTCCCGATTACATCACAATCCCCGCATTCTCCCGATTGCCCAAATTCGCTTACATTTGCTTGATGGCCACGGTGTCGGCATTGAACTCAACCATGAAAAAAACGCTTACATTCCTCCTTTTGTCCCTGTTTACGTTGCTGCTCGCCCATGCGCAGACTTCCCCGACCGACAAATACCAATTGCTCTGGGAAATCAAGGGCCCGCATTCCAAGCTTCCCTCCTACCTGTTTGGCACAATGCATGTCACCGACGAGCGCGCGTTTCGCATGCCCGACTCGGTGCTGCTGGGCATCCAAAACACAGCTGGATTCGCCCTCGAGGTCGATTTTGACTCGGCGAGCTACCTTTTTCTCGAAGCCATGTATGCCAAGCACGGGGCCGGGATGCTGGACGAGGAAACCTGGACCGACGAATTTCAAAACACCAAGAGCTGGGACGGCGAAGTCAAACGCGATTTTGACCCAGGCGAATTGTTCAAACTGTTTGGGCGCGACAAGGCCCATGAGCAGGAGGCCACCTTTCTGGATGCCTTCCTATTTCGTGTGGCACGGGAGCAAGGCAAGACGATCTGCGGCCTCGAGGGCATCGTGGAGCAACTGGGCCTGATCGCTCAACCCGAGGGCGCCATCAACCAAAAACCCAAGTCCAGCCCCGCCGCTGCCCCTCGCAAGCGCCTGCGGCTCAACGATATGCTGGAGGCTTATGCCCTCGGGGACCTGAAAACCCTGGACGAGATGGTGAACCAAGGCGGCACCAGCGAATTTTTCAGGAACGACGTGATCATCAAGCGCAACCATGGCATGGCAATGCGGGCAGACAGCCTCTTGAAGTTGCGTCCCACCTTTATCGGCATCGGCGCTGCCCACCTCCCTGGTGACGAAGGCGTGATCGCCCTCCTGCGGCAGCGCGGCTACCGCCTGCGCCCCGTGCGCGCCACGTACACGGGCCTGGCCGAGCAGGCCCGCACGCAAGCCTATCAACCACACTGGCAGTCCTTTGCGCGCCTCACCGAGGGCTACGAACTGCAAGTGCCGACCCGGCCATTTCCCGTGGAGATGATGGACGGCAAATTCAAGATGCACCTGGGAATGGACTTTGCCGGGGGCATGGTCTTTGCCTTCTATGCGCTGGACCTGCCCGGCGAGATGACCGATGCACAGCTCGCGAGCATCGGCAAGTCGATGGTCTCCACATTTGGCAGCAGCAATGTCGAGGACCAAGCTGGCACCGTCGTCGACTTTCACGGGCTGCGGGCACGTGAATACCGCGTGACCAAAGACGGCGAATACCTGCGCATTCGGCTGGTGTTTGACAACAACAAAATGTACATGCTCCTGCTCGGCAACAGCAAAAAGGTCACCGATTCCCCCGCCGCCGACCATTGGTTCAATTCCCTGAAGATCTTCGAGCCCGTGCGCGTTTCCCGATTGCCCCGCGTCCTGCTGCGCGATGCCGTCAATGGCTTCTCGATGCAATTGCCGGCCGACTATGACTACGAGCGGAATCAGACACATGGTTTCCCGAGCGGTGGGGAGGAGCCCATCTACAACGAGTATGAGGTCGTGGACGCGGTCCATGACCAGGCAATCCGGATATTGTGCGAGGACTTCAGCGACCCCGTGGAAGCAGGCAAATTGGAGGACCGCATGCCCGACTGCATCCGGTATGTGAGCGGGGACGAGATGGACCCCGTCGCCCCCTACTCCCCTATTGTCACCGACGGCATCGCGGGCTTGGCTGCGACCTACGAGAATTCGGAATTGCGGTACAGATTGCGCTGCTACATGCGCTACAACCGGCTCTATATTGTGGCCGTGGAAATGGGGCTGGAGGATGCCGACAGCATGGTCATGGATACCGTATTGGATTCCTTTCATTTGCTCCCTGTTCAAGCTTGGAAATTGGACCATGAAGTGATCGGCGATGCGGGTTTCAAGGCCAAATTGCCGGGGAAACCGGAGAAATGGGCCCTTTCTGGCCTACCACCCGCCTGCACCGGAAGGATCGACGACATCCAAGTCTATCATTACCACGACCCCGCAAGTTCGCTCAATGCAGTGATCAAAGTGGGGCATGTGTGGGAATATTATGGTGGTCGCAAAGAGCAGGATGATCTTGCAGAAGCGATGGATGGAAAAGAACCTGCTCCGTACCAATTTGTCGTGGATCCAGAGAATCCGCCAGGCTACCGTTTGGGATTGTCACGATGGTCATCCACCGAGGAAAGTGTCGCCCATCAGATGGTCATCTACCGCACATCACGCATTTCGGCCAATTATGTCACGACAGCAGCGTTGCAGTTGCCGGCCGACGTCGACCACAAGGCTTTGATTGCGGCCTTTGAAGTCGGATTTGTTGCCTTACCCGATTCCGCGCCGCGCAGCTATGGCCCCAAGCTGGACCAGATTTTGGATGACATGCAATCCCCTGACGAGACCAGGGCGATGCTGGCCCAATTTGCGCTCAACGACTACCATTTGGTTCCCTCGGAATACGAAAAAGCAGTGACGCAATATAAGGCAGTACGCGACGACGAATCCTTCGGCCAAGACAATCAATTGCTGCAAATGCTCCTCACGACGGATGACGAGGCCATGTTTCCGATCGTGCAGCGATTGTATGCGAGTTTGCCACCCGAGTCCACGCACCGTGCGGAAATATTGCGCATGGTGCTGATGCGTCCGTGGCCGGGCGCGAATGCCTGGGCCCTCGCGGAGCTCAAGGCCGATCCCAGCTGCCTGGACCATGCGCCTGAGTTTTTTAATTGGACGATGTACCTCGCCGACGACAGCACGGGCGCACGTCTTCGGAGCCTGAATTTCCTACTAGACCAGCCACAATATGCGCTTGACCTCGCCGCCGACGCTGCCTCCGTGGCCTACTCCGAATATTGGGATTACCGCCCCTACCATGGCAAGTTTTCCAGTATCCTTTCCCAAGCCATCGATTTGCGCCCGGGTGTCGACGGCCGCTTGCTGCACGACAACAATATTTACCGCCTCCTCAATTACCTCGCCGATGAAAATGCCTCTGGTTGGCAGCTGCTTGCGCACCGCATCCTCGCGCTGCCCGACGGTTATTTGCCGGGCACAGCCTTCGTGGCCTTGGGGGAATTGGGCGAATTTCCCAGCGCTTCCGAGCAGAAGCATGTACTCTCCATTCGCGAGAGCCGCCTAGAAGCCCTGCAATGGTTGCTCGATGCGGGCATGGGCGATCAGATGCCCGCCAAATACCGCAAGCCCGACTTCCTCGCCGAGGTCGCCCTGGACCTGTCGTTGGAAGACCTGCCTGACAAGGTGGAGTTGCTGGAAAAACGCAAAGTGCAATACGACGATCAGCAGCAGTGGCTTTACATCTACCGCATCGCATTTGAAGGCGACCGCGATTGGACGCTGGGCTTTGCGGGTCCGATACCGATGAAGGGGCTGCCGGAGGATGCCTCTTTTCCCATGAGCGGCAGTGAGGGAGATATGTATGCGCCGGGATCGTTCGAACGGCGGGTGCGGGAGTGGATTGGAAGTGAAAAGTGAAAAGTGGAGAAGTGAAAAGTGGAAAGTTGGGGAGATGCTGGTTGTTTGATGCTATTTCGGGTTTGGCCGTAGGCTGGAAGCCAACGGAAATTGAGTCGCCAATCCTGTCAGAATCCATGGCCTTTGAAATTGAGTAGCCAGTGCGTTTGCGAAATGATTCCATGCTGGCTACTCAATTTCAGCGATTTGATGTTGCAGCTGCCTGGCTACTCAATTTCCGGGGGTTTCAACCCAATGTCATTAACCCAACTTGCAGCTCTTACCCACTAAGTCGCTGAAAGCTAGTTGTCTTTTGATTTTGAGGTGGCGGTTTGTGCACT
>JANMIM010001184.1:0-2223 GCA_031375795.1 Bacteroidota bacterium | reverse complement strand
AATACCCCTAGCACCAACTGCTTGTTCAGGGTAATGGACAACCAGAACAATGCCATCGTGGACCAAAGCGATGCGACCTTCACCATCGGTGTGGCCGCTCCGCTGCTGGTGACCCCCAATGGTGGTGAAAACTGGTATGCTGGCACCAATCAAAACATCACGTGGGTGTCCATGTTCATGCCCAACCCCAACGTGAAGCTGGATTATTCCACAGACAATGGTGCCACCTGGACCGTCATCGTCAACAGCACGCCCAATACAGGAAGTTATCCGTGGCTCCTCCCCAATACCCCTAGCACCACCGCACTGGTGCGGGTGAGCGACATCACCAATGCCACCATCAACGATGTGAGCAATGCCATTTTCACCATCTCACCCCACGTGACCGTCACGGCACCCAACGGCGGCCAAAACTGGCTCGTGTGCAGCAACCAGAACATTACCTTTAACCAAGGTGGCACCTCAGGATTCTTCAACATCGAGTTCTCCACAGACAATGGGACCACATGGAATACCATTGTGACCAATCAAAACTTTGCCACGGGGCCCGCTGAAACCTATTCATGGGCCGTAGCCAATGCCAGTTCCACCCAGTGCCTCATACGCGTCACTGACACCAACGACCCGCTCAAGACCGATGTGAGCAATGCCACATTCACCATCACCCCCACCAACAACGTGACGTTGCTGTCGCCCAATGGCGGCGAAGCTTGGGTGGCCAATACCATCCAACCCATCACATATACCCTTCAGGGAGGTGTGACCAGTGTGAATTTGGAATACAGCACCAATGGCGGTACCACTTGGAACGCTATCGTTACCGGCACTTCGGGCGGTGTCTTCAACTGGACGATCCCCAACGTGAACTCGAGCAACGTGCTGATACGTGCAACGGATGCGGCAAACTCCTGCAACTACGATATCAGCGATGCAACGCTAAACTTGATCTCCACCATCACGGTCACTGCACCCAATGGAGGTGAGATCTGGCAGGCCACGGTGGGCAATCAGGGGCTCACTTACCTCATGGACAACACCCCTGTGACCATGAACACTGGCAACTTCTTCGATCCAGGCGGCATCTCGGCCAATTATCCTTACACGGGCGGCAACACGTTGATCAAGACCTTTACGCCCGACATCCCCACCAACAAGTTGCGGGTAAGGTTCACCTCCTTCAGCACCTTCAATAGCAGCGACCGCTTGCGCATCTATGACGGTCCTCCCGGTTCGCCCTTGATCGGCACATATTCGGGTGCTTCCTCTCCGGGCACCATCACCTCGACACATAGCACAGGTGCGCTCACATTTGAATGGTTGTCTGGCTCGGGTGTCCCGGCACAGGGTTGGGAATCATTTATCACGAGCATCGGCACACCGACACAGAATGTGAACTGGACCATCGTGGGCACCTCGCAACGCTTCAACCTCGACTATAGCACCAACAATGGCAGTGCTTGGACGCGGATTCTCACCAATTATCCTTCCTCCACAGGGACATTTGCCTGGTCGGTACCCAATACCCCTAGCACCAACTGCTTGTTCAGGGTAATGGACAACCAAAACAATGCGATCGTGGACCAAAGCAATGCGGTCTTCACCATCGGCCAGGCCTCACAATTTGTGGTGACGCCCAACGGTGGCGAAGTCTGGTATGCTGGCACCTCGAGAAACATCACTTGGGTGAGCATGTTCAATCCGACATCCAACGTGAGGCTGGAATACAGCAGCAACAATGGTAGCTCTTGGAACCTCATCACCAACAGCACACCCAATACTGGCAGCTATGCTTGGACCCTTCCCAATACCCCCACCACCACAGCGCTGGTGCGGGTGAGCGATGCGGTGACCACCACTTTCAACGATGTGAGCAACGCGGTCTTCACGATCTCACCCCACGTCACCGTCTCGTCCCCCAACGGTGGCAACACCTTCCAGGGTTGCAATACCACCAACATTACTTGGTTGCATGGCGGCACCTCGGGATTGTTTGACCTGCATTACAGCACCAACAATGGGACCTCTTGGAACCTGATTGCCGACAACTTCAATGGCGGCGCAGGCCCCAACGGATCCTTTTCTTGGCAGGTGCCCAATATCAGCAGTGCCCAGTACTTGGTGCGGGTGCGTGACGATGCAGACACCACCGTGAAGTCAGACGTAAGCAATGCCGTCTTCACCGTGAACCAAACCACCAACGTGGTCGTGGTCGCGCCCAATGGC
>JANMIM010001149.1:0-2958 GCA_031375795.1 Bacteroidota bacterium | reverse complement strand
TCGCAGCCAGCGAGGCGGCCGCCCATTGGGACGCAATCCATGCCCTGGAGAACCTCGTGGAGAAGGTGCCCGACTTCATAGACAGGAGGAAGGCGCAATGATCGTGGCCAAGGTGACATTCACGAGGCTTGAATGGGGCTGGCTTGCTGGTGACATCATGATGCTCATGGAGCACATACGCAAGGATGGTCTGCGTGGCCATCGGTCCTTGCGCGACGGGCATGCAGAGCAAATCATCGTCCTTTTCATGCTCACCAACATTTACAACAGGATCGTGCGCCGTGCGATGCTTGAAGGCCAATACCTGTTGCCCAGGGAAAGGGGAACGCAAAGGCTCCAATTGGGGATTACTCTGCCCGAATGCGCTGCCATCAGTCTTCTTCCCTACAATCTTGGCGACCAAAGCGAACGGCTCATCCGGATCGCCACCGACGCACTTCTGAGGAATTGAATTCTACAACCTTTAATCATTGATCTAGAATATTATGGACACAGTACAAAAGACGCCGCTGACACCCAAGGAGGTCGAGGAGAAGCTCAGGAAGCTGGGCGAGGCACGTTTGAAGGCCGACGAGCTGAAGGCCGACCAGAAGGCGGAGATCGTCAAGGCGGCAGGCAAGTTCGCCGCGAAGATGGTCGCCAACGACACCGAGATCGAGGCGCTCGAGGAGGAGCTGGAGGATTGGGCGAAGGACCTGCTGAACGAGGACTCGCCCACGTTCAGGTGCCCTGCCGGGAAGATTGCGCTCACCATGGGCAAGCCCAAGGTCGAGTATGACGCCAAGGACGAGGCGAACATCATCGCGCAGCTGAAGGAGACCGCGCCCTCGCTGCTGTACAAGACCGAGGTGATCAGCAAGGCGGCCGTGCAGGCGGCCGCGAAGATGCCCGACAGGGGCCTGATCACGCTGGCGGAGCTGGCCGGGGTGAAGGTCGTGCAGGAGGCCACGGTGAAGATCACGGCATAGGGGGATTGGGCTGGACGGTCAGGCAAGGGGTTCGACTCCCCTTGCAGCCCCTAAAACAATGGAATATGGAACACGACGGAAAATTCCCCACGGGCGAGCTCGTGGACAAGCTGGTGGCGCTGATGCGGCGCACCAGGACCATCGGCGAGAAGGAGGCGCTGGTGGCAAGGCACTCGCTTTGCGGTGCGCGCAGGATCGGCGAGATGACACACGACGAGGCAGTGGCCCTGCACGTCTCGTTGATGGAGACCGACGAGGCGATGGACCGCATGCGCAAGAAAATCATTGCGATGGCGCACCAGCTGGGCTGGAAGAACCTGGACGGCAGCGGCAAGGCCGACTACGCGAGGATCGACAAATGGATGTGCACGTACCGGCAGCGTTCGATGAACCTGCAAAACCATGCCCAGTTGGCCGAGACCGTCACCCAGTTCACCGAGATGTTCAAGGCCGAAATCAAGGAAAGGAGGGTCGCGCCATGAACGACTTGCTGGACATCAGGAACCGGGAAATGTTCCTGGACTGGAGTTGGGAGACCATCGTGGAGAGCCGCAAGAGCCGGGCGGTGTACGACCGGCTTGCGAGGATATATTATGTCACCGACACGACGATATTGCGCGTGGTCCAGGCGGCGGCGGAGAAGGCCTTCAAGCCCTCCCGGACGCGCGAGGTCAACGGCTCGGAGCTGACATGCCTCGCCTGCCACGAGGTGCACAGGTGGCGCATGTTCAGGGTTGTGCTGGAGACCTACATGGGCGGCCACGACATCTACCATGTGATCGTGGGCGACATGGCGGTCTCCGACCACGCCACGCTGGCCGAGGCGAAGGCCTGGATGACGAACAAGGCGAAGCAGATACAGGCGCGATTGGACCTCACCAAATACAACGACCAGTGATGGAAAAAGGGAAGAAGGAAACCGGGGCCGCTGAGGCCGCACAATACCAGGTGCCGGCATCGTTGAATGACGTGGCAAGGTTCGCGAAGACCGAGCTGGATGTCTACGCCACGGGGCCGGGGCATATCGTGCCAGGCATGGTGAGCGTGGCCTGCTGGGACGATGCGGGCTGCTGGTGGATACATTCCAGGGACGTCGTGGACGGTGCCAGCCAGGCGCTGGGGCGCATGCCGCGCTATGTCGCTGCATTCATCCACGAGCCCGCGATGGGCGGCTGGGCGATTGCCGTGCTTGGCGTCAGGCCGGGAGAGCCCGACATCCACCTGAAGAGGCACGAGGGCAACCTGCACGTGGAGTGGTCGAAGGATGGCGAGCCCCTGAGGGTGCTGTCGGAGATGTTCGCGAGGTACTTCAGACGTTCGTTTGACAGAATCCATGGTGTCAACTGATTTTTTGATGCGACCAAGCGGAAACAGGAAGGGACTGGCGGCGATTGGCGACAATTCACCGTCGCCACAGATGCGCTTCAGGCTGGCACAGAAGGCGCTGGGGATGCGCCAGGCTGCGATGGCGGACGCGCTTGGCGTGACGGTGCAGTCGGTGAGCGACATTGAGCGCGGGAGGAACCAGTTGAGCATGCGCGTCCTGACAATGCTGGTGGTGGACCATAATATAAGCGCCTACTGGCTACTCATGGGTGAGGGGCCGGTCCTCAGGGATTGCAATCCGGCCCGGATGGAAGGGCATTTATCATAATATATTATGCAGTTGACGAATCAGTTTGAAGACGTAAATGAATCATCTCGTGCGATTTCGGCCAAGCTGGCCGTGGCTGCCGCAAAGTGCAAGGAGGCATTCCAAGCGCTTTGCAGGGGGCGTCGGATCGACAGCAGCCCACGCCCAGGGAGCTACGGTCGCAGGAGCGCCAGTCCAGAAGGTAAATGATATTTTTTTCCGTTCAGTAGTAGAGAGTTCTTTCCAGACGGCCCCGCTTGCGGGGCCGTCCCTGTTTCAGGGCTGGTCGTCGAAGAGCTGGGAGAGCGGCACACCCAGCGCCCTGGCTATCGCAATGGCGGTGCTGATCGTGGCATT
>JANMIM010001118.1:0-2128 GCA_031375795.1 Bacteroidota bacterium | reverse complement strand
GCTCAGCATGGTTGCCCCAACGGCTTGCCTTTGCCAGAGCGGGAATCTCACGACGCTTGCGCACATCGCCTTGGTGGTAGCGGGCGAGCAGCGTCCCCAACAAAGTCATCGCCAAGGCATGGCCATGATACTCCTCGGCGGCTTTTTCGAGTTCGGGTTCTGATCCCTTGACGCCGAGTGCCTCCAACAATTCTGCACCTGCTTCCTTGGTCAGATGGGGGAGTTTTTCTTGGATCACCCCTTGGCCCTTGAAGGTATCCAATTCTGCAATCCACACGCGGGTACTCACGATGCACAGCCCGTTGTTGCTGCCTGCCAGTTCCTTGAGCAGGGTGCGTATGCCGCCATCGTGCAGGCGACCGTTGTGCGGTTCGCCGGGCGGGTATTGGAGGGGTTCCAGGCCGTCGAGGATGAGGAGGGTCTTGTGCTGACGGATCAAGGTGGCGAGGCGCCTTGCCTTGGTTTCGTCTGAATCCTTGCTTGCGGCCATGTCGGGGTCGCCAAATTCCCGAAGGGCATCGTCGAGGAAGGGGCGGCTGGAGATTTGGCGGTCTTGGGAGGCGCCTTGGCTGTAGAATGACCAGGCATAGACGCTGTGGGCACCGTCGTAGTCCTTCTTTTCGAGTTCATTGAGCCATCGGCGCACGAGGGCGGTCTTGCCTTCGCCGCCTTGCGCCACGTAGGCGATGAGCTTGGTATGCGGGTCGTCCCAGGCTTGGGTAATCTGCTGGAGCTGTTTATCCCTGCCGAAGAGGTGGCCTGAGGTTTCTGGGAGGCGGGAGGTTGTGAGGAGATGGGGCTTTGAATTGGATGCAAAATGTGATCCAATTTGATTGGCAGCCAGCTTCGTATGTTCTTCCTTGGTTTCAGTCGGGATTACCAGAGGTTGTCCTGTCAATTGGCGATACAGCAACTCAAAGCCCTCTCGCGTTTCGATACGATAGTTGGTTTTGCCACTGAACGGCGTCGGAATATGTTCTTCGGAAGCATCATTGAACAAGACGGGAATGAATCTTTGGTCAAGGGTTTTTCCCTTGTAGAAGTGATTGTAGATCAGGTTTCCTTCCCAAGTGACGCCGAATCCCTTGCTTGGCTCCTCTTGAAGGTACACGCGCCGGTAATACGTTTCGGTACATACCATCAGCACAGAATCTGCATCCTTGAGGTTGATGTCCATCCACCGAGGCCATCCCTCCGCAGGATTGGAGTCGTATTGATCTACGATGCACTTGATGCCGCCCCATTTTTCTAATTCGCTTGCAAATGCCAACACCCGCGCTGCATGTTCGGGCGAATCGTGGCTATAGCTGATGAAGACTTTTTTCATTTCAAGCGGGCGTCTTGGGGTGATTTGACAGTACGAAGATAATCCAGAAAGACTGTCTATGGAAACAAATTCATTCGCCCCCGATCCTTTGGCTCGGGACATGCTCGTAGTGGTGTCGATGGCTCTGTCTCGATTGAAGATCGGGACATGCTCTACCTTTCAGGTCATTGATTCATGCTGCCCTTAGATATTTTTGTTATTTTCGTGTGGGCCATTGATACTTTCCATTCATGCGCATCTTGTTGTCCATTTTGTTTTTGTGTTGCTGCTTGTCTTTACCGGCCCAGCCTGCCCATCTTGAGTTTCCTGACACGATTGTTTACCGACCCTTGGTGATGCGCAGCCAACGGGGCTTGCCAGGAAAGATCGCCGAGGAGGATGTACGACTGGATACCCTGGAGCTGGGCGACACGACTGCATTTGTCCCAGTGTCTTTGATGCGCGAAAAATTTGGGTTTTGGGTGAAGGAAGGCCGACGGTATCTGCGGTTTGAACTAAAATTTCAGGGAAGCTGCGGGATGCGCTTGGGGTTGCGTGCCACCAAGGTCTGCTATCAGCGGCAGTTGTATTACCACGTGTTTTTCATCGGCGATGCCAACGAATACCACCTGACCGAGGGTGGGGGATGCGAAAGTCGGCATGACTTCTTTGTGGATGCAAGAGGGGGGCAGGCGCTGGATTTTGCCACCTTGAAATCTGACTGGACCGATTGGACGGAATATGCTCCCTTGCCGGAGGACACGCTCAACCTCGGAGACGGGGAGTACGATGCTTGGCAACAACGCATGCTTGCCGAGCGCG
>JANMIM010001099.1:0-3201 GCA_031375795.1 Bacteroidota bacterium | reverse complement strand
GTTGGCCGGGACATGTAGCTGTATCAGGGCCTGCTTGTGCGAATTCGGCGCCCACACAGACGACTTGATTTTGAGGAGCCAAGCCACCGCTGGCAGCCGTGAGGCCCCAGAAAACGCTGGTATTGCCACCAAAGACCGTATTGATCATGTCGATGTTCGCATTCACGCGCAGGGTGGTGGCCGTGGGATAAAAAATGCGGATGTTGGTGGCGACCGGATCCCAAATCACACGGAAGGTGCGACAGACGCTGTCATTGATCGCTGCGCCGCTGACCAGGGCAGCCGTAGGCCCTGCAAGCGTGGTGGCAAAATTGCCATTTTGGTGGATCGCAATGTGATGGGTCGAGATGTCGGCGACGCCAGAGGCTTGGTTTCCCCAAGTATCGAGCTCAAAGGCAATGCTAGGGGTGATCGAGGTGTAGAATGGATCTGGGGGAAGCGATGCAGAATACCCGATCCCGCTGCCCGAGGCACCATAGGCATTCAAGCCTTGGCGCTGTAGCACGATGGCCATCCCATCTGCCCCGAATCCCAAGCTGGCAGGCCCCATCATCACGGAAATGGAAATGTCAAAGGGCTGAGAGAGATCGATTTGCGCAGAGTCCCACACGACTCCTCGATTGTTGCCCGCTTGTGAAGTCAGCTGGAAGCAATCGCCCCCCAAGCTCACTGCTGCATTCGGGGTTGGGCCAGGAATTACCGGAAAATGCCATTGAGCCATCGTGCGAAACGGCAGCAACAAAGTACACAAAACGATAAGAGCAACTACACCAAAGAGATTCTGCGTCCGAATCATACCTAAAATTCGATCAATTAATCAGCAAAGAAAGCGAATTTTGTTCGTTTTTAAAAGATAACATGCCCACAAAGAGGGTCCACAACAACGAAAAATCGAAATTTGGGCCACCGGACGGCAATTGCTCGGCTTGCCATCGCCATTCTTTTCCTAAATTGCGCCGCCCATGAAGAAGTTTGTACAAAACGTCTTGCAGTCCGTCCTCGGTTTTCGCCGATATCTGTTTGTGTTTTCATTGTTCAAGATCCGAACGCTGAAAAACGACAAAAAAGAAGGCGACTTTTTCCATTTCCTGTCGCTGCTGCCCACCGATGCCAAGGTGCTCGACATCGGTGCCAACATCGGCATCATGACGGCCCTGCTCGCCAAGCATTGCACATCGGGCGTGGTGCATGCCATCGAACCGATTCCTGAAAACTTTGAGGCCCTGAGCAGGATATGCCGGCACTTCGATTTCACCAACGTGCGCCTGCACCAAATCGCCCTTGGTGAAGAGGAAGGATCGCTGGAAATGGTGATGCCCGAAGTGCAAAATGTAAAGATGCAGGGGCTCAGCCACGTCGTGCACGAGTCGATCACAGAGTACAACGAGGGCCGTAGGTATTCTGTCCCGCAGCATCGCCTCGATCATTTGGAGGACGTGGTGGAGAACATGCACGCGATCAAAATGGACGTGGAGAATTTTGAATATTATGTCCTCAAAGGAGCCGAAGAGTCACTCCGCAAATTCAAGCCATTGATCTATTGCGAACTTTGGGACAATGAAAACCGTGCCAAATGCTTTGTATTGCTGCGGGACATCGGCTATGCGGTGCGTGTGCTCGATGCGGGCAAATTGGTGGATTTTGATCCCCAAAAACACCACAACCAGAATTTTTTCTTTGTTGCAGGCGAATAAGGGATTTCCCTCGCAATGAATGCTTGCCACAAAAAATGGCCGCGCCGTTGGTGGACGGCGCGGCTTTTTTTGACATCTGTGTACCTAAAAAAGAACTAGAAAAATGCTGTCGTATGAAAATATTGCGGTATGAAATTGCTCAGTAACTCCAGAGATTGTGCTCGTATTCCAGCATCTTGGTGCGTTGGAATTCGGCATCTGCAAGGGTGCGCACGCCACGGCCGGAGACATTCAAGACAAAGCTGTTGAAGATGCGCTCCTCAAAGATCTCACGCATATTGCGGTCCTCGGCGTCGTTGAAGGCGTTTTTCCACTGGGTATTCTCCAAGGTCTCCAATACATCGCTGAATTTCAGGCAGATGAAGTTTTCATCTGGCAAGGTCTCTGCTGGATCCACCCACACCAAGCGAATGTATTGGATGTCATAGATTTCAGACGAGCGGTTCTTGTCAAAGATGCGGTTTTCAATGAATTCGATCACCGACTCAAAAGGCGCAATCGCAAAATCTTCGCTTTCAGCCTGACCACCTGCTCCAGGATTTGCACCGGGCGTGTATTTGACGCTGCTCGAGACCGTGCCAATGGGCTCCTCCTCTTCCTGATAGACATCGGTTTCCCACATTTCGGGATCGGTGTCTGACTCCCAATTCATCGGATCTTCTGACTCGTCGATCGGCTCCTCGGTGCGATCCTTGCTTTGCGCCTTGGTGACTACGTCCTCATAGGTGAGCGAGCGGGTGAGGTTGTCGGGATCGTAGGCGAGGTATTTGCCTGATTTCAGCCCGTTTACGAGTGCTTGGATGAGCCCGTTGGTCTCGCTGTACCGATTGCCGGCATAGAGGGCACCATCGGTCGAGGCCACGAGGGGCGCATTGATTTTTTCGCCCAGGTCGATGCGGCTTACCACCAGGTTGCGCTGGAAATGGTCGTCGACCCGTGGAGGAATGTTGGTGCCGGGGATCTGGGCCACGAGCTGCCCCGCTGCCAACAGGCCGAGGGTGAAGATGGAAAACGTGAACTTTTTCATGGTCTTACAGTATTAAAATGACTCCTGCAAATTGCCGCCAGTTTCTGGGCCCAGATCCTGATTTCTGATAGCATAATGCAGGCACCGCATCGCGTTACACCCCAGAAAAAGAAATTTCCATGAAAAAAAATCGTTCGGGCAATCCAGAGACTGCTCGAACGATCTTATATAACTGAAAATCAAACGACTAGTCCTTGATCACGCGCAGTGTCGTGGCCCCAAATTCGGATTGGATTTTCGCAAAATAGACCCCAGGCGCCAAGCCCCGCATCACAATTTGCCCCTGGTCGTGGATCTCCTGCACGCCCAGCACATCCCGTCCAAATACATCGCACAGCCGTAGCTGAAACACAATGCCCGGAGCCGAGACATTGAGCGCATCCCCGACAGGATTGGGCCAAGCTCGCACGACCAAGGCTCCATTTCCATGCTGCAAAGCCACCAATTGCACGAGCACCCCCGCCGAAGTATCGCTCGGGC
>JANMIM010001076.1:0-2867 GCA_031375795.1 Bacteroidota bacterium | reverse complement strand
GATACCGACCCTGGCGTGGGAAATGGCACGCCGCTGTTGGCCACAGACGGTGCATTTGAAGAGGCGATCGAAGACCTCTTCCAGAACGGCATCAGCGTAGGAGCATTGTCGGTAGGGCCGCATTCGTTTCAAATGCGTGTAAAGGGCTTTGACGGGACCTGGAGCGGTGTTTTCAAGCAAACGATTGTTGTAGAAGCACCTCCAGTGCTCATCACCCGGACGGTCAAGGTGACGCAGGGCGAATATTTCTGGGACACCGACCCAGGAGTGGGAAATGGCTCGCCACTCCTAGCCACCGATGGCAACTTTGACGAAGCGATTGAAGACCTTTTCCAAAATGGAATCGGCATTGGAGCTTTGTCAATCGGTGCACATTCCTTTCAGGTGCGGGTGAAAGGGTTTGACGGCACTTGGAGTCCTCTCTTCAAGCAAACGATTTTCCTCAATGGGCCATTGACCACCATCACCCGTACCGTCAGGGTCATCCAGGGTGAATACTTCTGGGATACAGACCCCGGACAGGGAAACGGCACTGCTCTTTTTGTAACAGACGGCAGCTTTGATGAAGCGATCGAAGACTTGTACAGAAACAATATTGACCCCTCCACGCTGAGCTTGGGAGCACATTCATTTAGTGTCCGGGTCAAAGGACTCGACGGTGCTTGGAGTCCGGTTTTCAAACAAACCATTTTTATTCAATGCGCTGTGCCCACAAGCCCGACCATTGTCATTTCCACGCCCAACAACACGATCTGTGCGGGGCAGCCTGCAACTTTCACCGCCTCCATCACCAACGGCGGAACGACTCCAACATTCATCTGGAAAGTCAACGGTTCTCCGATGGGAGCCAATTCTTCCACCTTCACGACCACAGGCCTGAACCCCGGGGATATTGTGACTTGTGAGCTGCAGAGCAATTCAGGATGCGCATCACCTTTATCCGTCACCAGCAACAGCATCTCCATTACCGTGACGCCAACCGTCACACCCACGATTTCCATCAGCAGCAGCCCGGGAAATTCCATCTGTGTCGGCACCACGGTAACCTTCACAGCCAGCGTCACCAACGGCGGCGGAAGTCCTGGTTTCGTCTGGAAAATCAATGGGGTTCCCACCGGAACCAGTTCACCTACGCTGGTAAGCAATTCACTCAACAACGGCGATGTCATCACCTGTGAATTGACGAGTGCTGCGACCTGTGCAGTGCCCACGACGCTCACGAGCAACAGCATCGTCATGACCGTGAGCCCCATTGTCACGCCCACGATCAGCATCAGTGCGAATACTGGCACCTCAATTTGCGCTGGCACAAATGTCACGTTCACCGCAAACATCAGCAATGGCGGCGGAAGTCCCGTTTATCAATGGTTTGTGGGCGGGTCGCCAGTGGGAAGCAATTCAGCCACATACAGTTCAACAGGGCTGGGCAATGGTGCTGTGGTGACTTGTGTGCTGACTTCTTCGTCTTCCTGCGTCACGAGTAGCACGGCCACCAGCAATACGCTCACGATGACGGTGAACCCTACCGTGGCCACCTCCGTGACCATCACTGTGAGCCCTAACGACACCATCTGTGCGGGAACCAGCGTCACCTTCACGGCTGTGCCCGTCAATGGAGGTTCGCCTACTTATCTGTGGCGCATCAATGGCGCTTCGACCGGAATCACGACTTCAGTATTTGCCACCTCCGCCCTGACGAATGGACAGGTGGTCACCTGCGACATGGGCAGCAGCCTTCCTTGTCCTTCGCCTGTCACAGCCGTGAGCAACGCCATTGCGATGACGGTGAATCCGGTGGTGACGCCGACGATCAGCATCAGTGCAAACCCAGGAACGACGATCTGCGCCGGCACCAACGTCACTTTTACAGCCACCATCACCAATGGCGGCGCCAGCCCGTCTTACCAATGGTTTGTGGGCGGGTCTCCAGTAGGAAGCAATTCACCCACATATAGCACATCGGGCCTGCTCAACGGGAACACAGTTACCTGTACGCTTGCCAGCAACGCCGTCTGCCCAACGGTGACCACCGTGAACAGCAACACGCTCGCCATGACCGTGACTACACCGGTCACGCCCACGATCAACATCAGCGCAAACCCGGGCACGACGGTCTGCGCGGGCACCAACGTCACTTTCACCGCTACCATCAGTAATGGCGGCGGCAGCCCGACTTATCAATGGTTTGTGGGCGGATCGCCCGTTGGCAGCAATTCACCAACATACAGTTCATCAGGGCTGGCAAATGGCGCGCTCGTGACCTGCGTGGTCACGACATCCTTGAGCTGCGTCACGGGCAGCACGGCCACGAGCAATACGCTGACCATGACGGTGAACCCGACCGTGGCCACCGCTGTGAGCATCACCGTGAGCCCTAACGACACCATCTGTGCGGGAACCAGCGTCACATTCACGGCTACTCCAGTCATGTGGTTCGCCCACTTATCTGTGGCGCATCAACGGAGCTTCGACCGGCATCACAACCTCGACGTTTACCACCACTGGCCTGACGAATGGACAAGTGGTCACCTGCGACATGGGCAGCAGCCTCACCTGCCCTTCGCCGGTCACCGCTGTGAGCAATCCCATTGCCATGACGGTGAATCCGGTGGTTACACCCACGATCACCATCAGCGCTAATCCGGGAACGACGATCTGCGCCGGCACCAACGTCACCTTCACGGCCAGCATCACCAATGGTGGCGGCAGCCCGTCTTACCAATGGTTTGTGGGCGGGTCACCTGTAGGAGGCAATTCACCCACATACAGCACGTCGGGCCTGGTCAATGGAAATACGGTGACTTGTACGCTCATCAGCAACGTACCCTGCGCCACTGCGTCCACGGTGAACAGCAACACGCTCACGA
>JANMIM010001075.1:0-1198 GCA_031375795.1 Bacteroidota bacterium | reverse complement strand
ATCACCGTCCTGAGGGCCAAGACGGTGAAAAAAAATCGTTACTAGCCTGCTAATGAAAGTAACCAGGAATCAAATAAATAGGCACATTTTGCATCCTGTACTTCAAGATACGAATAACTTATCTCCTTGTTTGATTTTGGGCTTGAACGGTCGAAATCGATGCGTGAACGGTCAGATTTTTTGTTACCTTCCTGAGAACGAGCACTCCTAGGCCGCTATTTCTCGCCGCCGCCTGCCTCGGTGCCGCTTTCGTTTTCGCGAACGACTTTGCCTTTGATGAACAGGGACGTGACCGATTGGTTGGGATCGTTGGTGATGAGGACCGCATCTTTTTCAAATTCGCCGACGCGGCCTCGCGTGTTGAACCTCAGGGTGATCGTGCCGCTCTCGCCGGGCCCGAGCGGTGCGAAAGTCTTGGCCTCGATGCAGGTGCACGCGGCACTGAGCTTGCGCGCGGTCAATTCGCCCTTTCCGGTGTTCTTGACCTCAAATACGGCCTCGGGCATCTCGCCCTCGGTCACCGTGCCCATGTCGATCGTCGTCTTGGGCATGCTCAAGTTCGGGGCATTGGCCTTATCGGCGGCTGTAAACCGCTCGTGGATCTCGGCGCTGATGTTGATGCGTTTCATGGGGCGGTCGGCATCGTTGGTGGATAGGAAGATGTTGTCGAAGGCAAATCCCAGGTCCTTTTTGGCGGCGGCAATGTAGGTGACCCAAAGCGTAAGTGTGTCTCCCGCAGCAAGGCTGGTCTTGCTGATGCGGGGCTTGAGGTGGGGCGGCACCTTGCTGCCCGATTTGCTGAACAGGATGGTTTTCTTGCCCTGGTTGTAGAGGATGGTGGACAACGTGATGGTGTCGTCCTCAAAAATCTGACCGTATGTGATGTGATTGGTGCGCATGCGCAGGTTGCCTTCCTCAAAGGGATAAAAATCCTGCGGCCCCTTGGGGCGGGGCGTGACCTTGCCCATGATGCTGAGGCTCACATTGGCGGGGCTGCCGTCGGTCTCCACGAGGATTTCCTTGGCAAAGACACCCGGGCGGCCCATGGGATTGTATTCGACCTTCACAAATCCGCTGGAGCCGGGCATCACCGAATCGCGGCTCCAAATCGGGGTCGTGCATCCGCAGGTGGCTTTGACGGAAATCAGCTTCAGGGGCTTGTTGCCGGCGTTTTCAAAGGAAAAAACCGTGCTCGTCG
>JANMIM010001047.1:0-3027 GCA_031375795.1 Bacteroidota bacterium | reverse complement strand
ATGATGCATCCAGAGGCCAATGTTTCTTGTTTTTCGTTTGAGAATGCTCAATTCGGGCAGATTGGTAGGATTTCTAGCTGCTTCTTCCGGGGGAGCGTAGAAGCTGGCGATCTTGAAGATCTGTCAGCGAGCGGTTGAACTCGGCTGATGAGCGAATCGTGGCTGTAAGGGAGATTTTGGCGGCGCTGAAACCGAGCATCTTCAAGCCGTGCATTCGCTGTCGATATCCGTATAAGTGGCCAAATCTCATAAAAATGGTCAGATTTGGCTACTTATAGATGCAACAATTGATTTCTATTCACACATAATCAGTCATTTACAAAAAGCCCAACGCGGGAATTCGAAAGCAATGTCTAGGGAGTTCTTCCATATCGCACGCCATTTGCGGATCGACGTAGTGTGCGTGGCGGTGAGGTTGGAGTAGATAGTTCGGTAGCGAAGATTGGGTGCCAGTCAAGTTGGGCAGAGCCTCCCCTCGTCGGGTTCACAATGCGCTGCAACGTGTATGGATGGCCTACGCCGGAAACGCTTTTGAGGCTCAGCTATGCTTGGGGCGATAGACAAAAAAGCCATTCACATTGCCCATGCGGCTGCGCATGTACATCTCCAAGTCTTGACCAATCGTCACGCGGCCATACAATTGCGAGGCATGGTTGAGTTTCGGCTCTCCATCCTCCACCGTCACGATGCCGCAGTGCGACACGTCCAAGCCAGGCTCGGTCGAGGCAAATGCGATGATGTCGCCGTCTTTGGCCATCGGGTAGTACATCTCGCGGTGCTGAACGGGGTAGAAATGCCGAGGCGTCTGGTTCAAAATGCGCTCATAGCTCTTGTGTTGCGTGCTCGTCGCCAAGTCACCATACTTGTCCTCGTTCTTGGAAATGTAGTCGATCTTCTTTTTGAACGGAAATCCGTTGGCCATCGCGACGTTGAAGGCGAGGCCGCTGCGGTCCAGCTCCTCCAAGGCTTGCGTGAAGTAATGAATACGAAACTCGATGCCGCAGTTTTCGCCGCCGAAATAACGGATGCGGTTCAGGTTTTGGATGAACCCTTCAAATGGTGTGGCATTCTTCGCGTGCTTCCCGCTTTGGAACTCATACAAAGTGTAGGACAGCGCCCACCAAGACTCAACGAATGTGACGCAGTCAAAGCTCGTGAAATTGACCAGGGTCTTGTTGGCGGGGCAGCCTGCGCCACCAGAACCGTAGGGGATGCCCTTGAAGCTCGGCATGAGGCGATGGGTCAATTCCTCGTAGTAAAAATAACCCATGCCGATGCCCTGTGCAAACAGCGTCTCAAATTTGGGCAGGGATCCCTGCACCACATAGTGGTTGGCCTCCGGCTTTTCCCCTTTGGCGGGGGCGGGGCCAGAAGCGTAGGCAAAAATTCCAAACAGACTGAATATCAACGCGCAAACCAAACTGCGTGTCATAAGCTCTTTTTCCAAATCAGTACTTAGTCCAACAGGTACAGCCTTTCAGCATGGCCATACCTCATCCAATCGTAACGTGAAGTTAATAAGGGAATCACAAATGTGCAAGTGCCGAGCGCTGCATCGATTTAGGGACCGTGAAAGATTTTACTGCAGGCGTATGGATTTTTCCCACTACAACGTAAACCAGTAGTTCAACTTCAGCACGACCGCACGGTTCTTGACCCCGAATCCCGGCGTTGCATAGTTGTCTGTCAACACGAGGTACAAGTCGCTCATCGGCTTGAACCGCCACTGCAAACGGGCGTTGATGTTGAAGTTTTGTGTCTGCGTGTTGAATTGGAAAAATGTCGTGAAAAAGAGGCTTCTGGTGAAGGAGAGCTCGATTTTGGGGCTGATCAAGTTCAGAAACACCGTCGTGTCGGGCAGCACGATGTAGTTTTGGTCGAAGTCCACCGAGAAAATGCCCCAGGGCTGCGCACGGTAGCTCACCGAGCCATTGAAGCTCAGCTTCTCCCCGACGTAGTAGCCGCCATAGCTGCCTCCTACGTTGAATGTGAGCTTTTTGCGGAAATTGGAGGTGTAGCTGCCGGCGATCTCGCGCCAGGCATAGCCCGTCGAGTCGGCCAGCGGGGTCGCTCCGGTGTTGCTGGGGTCAAATGACTGTTGCAAAAAGATGTACCATTGCCGGGCTGTCACCGCAAATTCGCTGCGGTTGCGCAATGTCACACGGTAGCCGACATTGGATTGCCGCTCGATGCTCTGCCAGCTTTCATTGTCCCAGTACCAGCTCGCGTAACTCTCGGGGCCATGGCTCAGGATCTGCGTCTTCTTGGGATACATCTTGATGTTGGCGATGGGCTCCAGCCTGAAATATTGGTGACGCGGCACAAAACCCACCTCGGCATTGTAGTTGCGGTCCACCCACTCGTGGTTGTAGTGCAGGGAAAAATTCTGGTCGTTGTAGTTCATCCAGACCCCGTTGGCGCTTTCCTTGCTTTGGCTTTCTGGGCCAAATGAGCGATGGTAGAAGCCCTTGCCACGCAATTTGTTGTTCTTGGAGCTGTAAAAATAGTCCAAGCCCAGCACGCGGTTGTAGTCCCTCCAATCGGGCGAGTTGTCATTGAACCCTTGGCGGCTCACCAGCATCGCCCCGATGCTGCTCCTTTCCAAGACCTTGCGTTGGATCGAGGCCACCGTGTAATTCTGCCCTTGCAATTTCAGGATCCCCAGGCCCTCGGTCTGCATGTCCATGAAGGCCATCCGCCAGTTTTGATTGAGCTTGCCACTGAGGCGCGCCCCGCCCAGTATCCGCACCTCCCTGCCCGCTGCCAGGCCGATGCGGCGCGAAAAGAAGGGCCTGATCTGCGAGAAACCGTTGGACGAAAAGAGATCGCTGTTTTCAATGAAAAACTGCCTCCGTTCGGGGAAAAACAGGCTGAACCGGCTCAAGTTGGTCACCTGCCGATCCACCTCGACTTGTGAAAAATCAGGATTCAAGGTCAGATCCAGGTTCAGGGACGAGGTGACCGCGATCTTGGCGTCGAGGCCGGCATTGGGCTTGAAGGCCACCTCCTTGCGCTCGTAGTCGCCCG
>JANMIM010000867.1:0-6542 GCA_031375795.1 Bacteroidota bacterium | reverse complement strand
CAAAATTGCCGCCTCATCCTTTTGGGCCAGTGCTGCCACAAACGCTCTCCCGAAATCGACATCGAGATTTGCGCCCTTCTTGCTGGCGCTACAGGCCATCAAGGACAGGAGCAGGAAGGATAGGTACAAACCCAATTTTTTCATTTCTTCAGGGATCAGGGAATCAATTTACACATTTACACAAGACAATACCAAGCGAGGTGCCGACGAGAATGAACGTTTGAGCATATATATACAAGGGCTATTTGGAAAAAACCTTTCGCCAAGCCTCGCCCTCGGTGATTGCCTCAAACACATGCCCGCCCCTGTCCAGTGCCGCAATGTCGAGCACGCCGTGGTGTGCATCGGCATGGGACTGCATTTCCAGTTTCCCAGCTGTCGAATAGATGCGCAATGTAACGGACTTCCCTGCAAAGTCTGGAATTTTCCAATTCAAAACGTCGCCGGCCGGGTTGGGAAACAGCGTGCCATGGATCGCATTCCGCTCATTTCGGTCGACCATCACATGATTCACCGAATCCGAGATCAGCACATGCGCCAGCAGGGAATCCACCTGCACACCGACTTTGTAATTTCCCGAGGGCGCAAAACTGAGGCTCTGGGCACGTCCGCCCCAACTCGCCGGCACGGTATCGCCATTGAGGTACCACTGCCACGCAAAACCCGTGGCGACAGACGGCAATGGCCCCGAGACATCCACTTGTGGACGCGCCAATTGTCGCACGCGGTAAATCTCAGCGGCGATCATGGCCGTCCCCAACGAGTCGGGATGCGTGCCGTCGGGAAATTGCGCAGACAATCCGGCCGTAAAGCCACGCAAATCAATCTGGTCGAGCGCCTCCCTCCGTGCAAAAGCCTTGATTTGGGGCACGATTTCATTGGCGACAATCGAATCCTGTATCCCGAAAAATGGGCTGAATGACGTCGTGGGCAAGCAAATCCAGACTTGGTGCGCACTGGGCAAGGTATCGATCGCCTGCCACAAGGAATCGTAATCGGCCGAAAATTCGGCGGAAAAAGGTCCCCAAATCGGCTGCTTGGAATCGTTGATCCCCAGCAATAAAAATATCTCCTCCGGCGCAAACCGCACCAAGTGCCGAAATTGCTCCGCAAAAACATAAGGATTGCCCGCACTGCGAATCACGGCTGCACCTGGCGCACCAAAATTCGTCACCAGCATCCCACTTCCCAGCGAGTCCTGCAAAATCGATGGATAACTCTGCGAAACCGGATCGGTGAGGGCCCAACCATAAGTAATGCTGTTGCCGACACAGGCCACACGCGTGCCTGTCGCCGGCGTGCAGGCCGAGTCGCAATGTCCAAAACAGACCCAAGGCAAAATGGTATCGCTCGCCGGCACCTGCAAAACCCGATAGGTGTTGAAGGCGCATTCCCCAAATACGCCCTCGGTATCGTTCCAGGTATTGCCATTCACAAACTTGTAGACCGCCGTCCAACCCGGCGCAAAATAAAGCGTGACCTCATAGCGACCAGGCGTCAACTGCGAGAGGCTGATCGCGCTGGGATCATAATTGCAAAACGCGCCGACGATGTGCACACCGTTGGGGGAAACCGATGGCTGCTGCGTGAGGTCGACCCTGAAGGTCACGAGGGTGGCATGGCCTTGGAGAAAGGTCAGCAACAACAGCGGCAAGATCATGTAGCGAAGGCAACGCGTCAACATGCCTGAAAGTTACGAATTTGTAGGAAATTGGAATTGATGGAATCGATTTTGGAATGGGACAAGGAAAGAATCGTCTCGAAAGCATCCCAAATATCCGTATATTCGAATTTCAATTGTTTGCAAAATGCTCGGCAATCTCGACAACGAAGTCATTTTCAAGAAGGCGTTCACCGACAAGATCGTTTTCAAGGGATTTGTGCATGATATCTTGGGCATCGACATCGAGGTGGATAAAATCGAGACCGAGAAACAATTCTTTCCCAAGGTGGGCAACGTCAATTTCAAGCTGGATATCTTTGCAGAAAGCATCGACAAGCGTGTTGTCGTAGAGATTCAACGCGTTGAATATGACTACAATTTCGACCGCTTCCTGCATTATTTCATGATGGCCATCGCTGAGCAGCAAAGGTCCTCTGACGAATACATCATTGATCGCACGGTGTATGTGATCGTTGTGATGACGGCCCCCTATAAATTCATAGAAAAAAGTGGACGCGCAGTCCGTGACGAGGTGCTGCTGCTCAAATTGAACCCCAAGACGCTAGCAGGTATCGAGCGAGATCTGTATGGGCATCAACTCGTTTGCCTCAATCCCAATCACCCCGATCAGGACACGCCCCCTCAAATACGGGATTGGCTGGACTTGATCTATCAATCCATCCATAGCCCCAATCGCCCAACGCTCAATGAGTCCAATGCCGCCATCGTGCGTGCCGCAGAGCTCATCAACTACTACAATCTCACTCCCGAGGAGCTCGAACTCGCCAAAATGGAGGCGGGCCGCAAGACCGTCAAGGCGCTCGATGAGTTGGATACCATGAAGAAAGTTGCCAAAAAGTTGAAGGAGAGCGGTGTCGATATAGCCGTGATCATGAATTCGACCGGACTTAGCGAAGAAGACATTGCAAAGCTGTAAGTGCAACGGCAAGTCCTGAACGCATTCCTTTTCAATCACATAATAGTTAACCCTCCCCGATTCAATCCAACCCCAAATCCGACCGAATCCGCATCTCCTTGGGGAAGTGGTTGTTGATGCGGCCTTGGAGTGCCTTGATCCAGCCGAGGTTGCGGCCTTGGTAGCGCACGATGCCCCAGCCGATCCAGCCGGGGTGGTCTTGGTGCAGCTCGGTGCGCTTGAGGAATCGCAGGGCCTGCTCCAAGTCCAGCTCGGAGGTCGGAATGTCGGCGCTTTGGCGCTCGCTCATCGCGAGGTCATGGTCGGGCACGAGTTGCTCGCGCTTGAGCTCGCCCATCTTGATGCCGATCTTGATGGGGTTGAGTTGGCCACCGATCCCCGCCAATTGCTCGACATGGACAGCCGGGACGGCAAATGCGGTTTCACCCTTTATATAATAGGTGTAATCGTCGGGGCGGTCCATCCAAGTGCCGAGGAGTTCGCGCTGCCGGCGCGTGGCCGCTTGCAGGTCCTCGCGCTCGCGGGCGGGGGGACGCTTTTTGTTGGACTTTGCATTGCGGTTGGCGTCCATCGTGGACTTGCCGCTGCTGCCGACTTTTTCCAGGCAGGCCAGAAAAAAGCCTTCTCCCTTGGTTTTGTGGGGGTAGGCATGGAATGTGTGGCGCATCGCGGGCGAGAATCCGGCGGTGGTGCCGGGCGTGAGGCCCCAAGCCGCAGGGAAATCCAGCGGCACGACACGCATGCCGGGCACTTGGTCGAGCAGCCATTGGATGATGGCCTCGTTTTCGGTGGGGTTGTAGGTGCAGGTGCTGTAAATGAGGCGACCGGCGGGTGCGAGCGCGCCGATCACATCGGTGAGGATTTCGCGCTGACGGTCGGCGCAGTCCTGCACCATCTTGGGCGACCAATGGCTGATGACCTTGGGGTCCTTGCGAAACATGCCTTCGCCCGAGCAAGGCGCGTCGACGACGACCAGGTCAAAGGCATTTTGGATGCCCGCAAAATCGCGCGGATGGTTGTGTGTGATCACAACATTGGGATTGCCCCAGCGGCTGAGGTTTTCCTCGAGGATCGCGGCGCGGTTGCGCACGAGTTCGTTGGAAACCAAGGTGCTGCCCGCTCTCATCTGCGAGGCGAGCAATGTGCTCTTGCCCCCGGGCGCGGCGCAGAGGTCGAGGATGCGCAAGTCACGCGTGAAATCCGCCGCCTGCGCGATCAGCATCGAGCTCGCTTCCTGCACATAAAATGCGCCCGCGTAGATGAGTGGATTTTTGAAGAATGAAGGCCGTTCGTCGAGGTAAAATCCATCCCGTGCCCAAGGAATCGGGCTAGTCCCCTCAAAACTGGCGCCCGGCTTCTGCGGATTCAAGCGCAAGGAAGTCGGCGGCGCATCGTTCAAAGCCTCGACAAAGGCCTCGTAATCAGCACCCAGCTGCAGGCGCATGCGCTCGACAAAGGGATTTGGAAGCGGTAAGGACATGGGCGAAGATAGGGAATTTTAGCGGAGGAGAGGCGCGGGCCAAGCATCGAGGCGCGGGCCTCCGGCCCCGACGCCGATCGACAGCAAGCCTCTGGCTTTTTTTGCTGGCAGGATTTCCCTAGAAGTTGGCTCAATTCGAATGGTCGAAGCTGCCTGCAAGAGGCTTGCTGCGAAGTCACGGCACGGGCGGATCAGGGAAATCGTCGAGAATCCAGATCGTTCATAATACGGGCCAACACAATTGTAAGCGCATTTTCAACATAGCGTTCAATGTTCTTTCGCTTTGCACTTACGTCTTCATGCAACAAAGAGACTAAATGGGGAGCAATATCCAGGGACATATTCATATTCCGCATGTGACTTTGTCCTTTTGGAACAGATCTTGAATAGGTTCCCACAGCCCATACTGCATCTTCAAAAGTGCTTCTTCGGAGATAAAAAACGCACTCAAATTTTTGTGAACTTTCATTGGTCTCAAAATTAATAACATAGACCATCGGAGCAGAAAGCAACCAATCGACATCATAATAGTGATGCTTCTCATAATTAGCGAGTGATTCAAACTCGATCAAAGATATTATTGGACCAAGACCATTCATGTTGTCAAATTCGATACCCAATGTGACGATCCCATCTAAGGCAGATTGTAGAGAATGAAATTGGCTAGTTATCACATCCTCAAAAAGTTCGGAGAGTTGTGCCTGGCGTTTCTCGATCAATTGGTCATAAGCCAACTTCCTTTCATTCTCTTCCGCCGCGTTCGTTCTAATTTGAGTTATCTTCTTGACCAACAACTTCTGGACCTCCTCCAAAGACTCACTCACCACCTCACCCAAATTCAGCGCCCGCTCAATCTGCCGCTTCTGAATCACCGCAAAATACCTCACCAAATCATCGGGTTCCCCCGCATCCGCCTTTTCCAAAGCCAAAATATACTTGAGCTTCGCCTCCTCGCGCAGCACCGTGATCGGAAACAAATTGTGCTTGATCAAAATCAAAGAAGCCAACAAACGAACCACCCTTCCATTCCCATCTTGAAAGGGGTGAATCGTGGTGAAAGCATGGTGCACCCAAGCGGCGATGATGAGCGGATGGATTTTTTCTTCCTCCAGCGCATGATAAATATTCACCAACTGATCCATCTCCGAGGCGACTTGCACCGGCGGGCAATACATGATGACGGTGCCGTCGGAGCGAGTCGGGTTATTCTCCCACTCTTTATAGGTGCCTTTGAGGAGCTTGATCGTGGTGCGATGGCCTTGTGAATCTCGTCCCTCGGCGCCGTGCTGGTTGCGTGTGACGAGCTGATGCAATTCCTTGATGAAACCCGTCGTGAGTTCCCGATTCTCCTTGATCAGATCAAAGACAAAATCCATGGCCTCCATGTGATCATTGAGGTGGCGCATGAGTTGGTCAGATGGAATATTGGCGTCGCCGTGGCTCAAAAATCCCTCCACAAAACCATGCTGGATCAAAGTCTCCGTGACACCGCGATTGATGTCATAGAGCCGCTCGACCACACCCGTCTCGATGGCATGCTCCCGCTTGAGGCGCTCGAGAAAATCCACATAGGCCTTGGAGTCGAGCTTGAGCCGAGACCGCCTTGCAAACCAAGCACTCGAAAGATCATCCAAAATGGAAGTATCCGCCCCACGCCAAGCATCCTCAAACACGATGGGCTTCCATAGCCGATGAATTTTCGATTCCTTCATGATCCAAAAATAAGGACATCGCCGCCAATTCCACCCATCCCCATGTAAGAATTGCAAAGCCAAAACGTCCCCTTTCCACATTGCCCCACAGAATTCCGACATAGAATCCGCATTTCAGCCAAACTGATAGTCTTTTACATTCTGGGCCCCGATGTTATCAAAACACTCATTTACACCCCTCAAAAACTAAACAAAATGATGGTATGGGCGTAATAATCTAATAAATCGGAAGCTAAGCCGGTTTTTATTCTGCTATTTAGATCAATTTCAACTACAGTATTATGAAAAGCTACGTCAAGATCCTGCTTGCCCTGTTGACTGTTTTGATGGCTCAGCATGTGTCTGCCAACCCTCGGAGGCACTACAGCTACGACAAAACCTCGATCGGTTTTCGTGCCGGATGGATCGGCGCCCCCAACGGGCTCACGATTCGCAAGGTGGTAGGAAATGGCGCAGCCTTCGAATTTGTGGGCGGCTACAACCACAAATATGCGCGTCACACCGATCTGCCACTGTTGAAAAAAGGAAATACGTTTGTGGGAGCCAGCTTTGCACCGTTTTTGATGATGAGTGAGGGAAACCTTGGCATCGCCATCACCGCCGACATCGGTGGCAGGCTCAACTACCACAAACGTATTTCCTTTTTTCAACAGTGGCAGATCGGTGTGACGCGCATATTTGTGGTTGTAGCCGCCCACAAATTCGAAGGCTGCGCCATTTCCTACCACCTTGCGAATCGTGAGCCCGTTG
>JANMIM010000170.1:0-5263 GCA_031375795.1 Bacteroidota bacterium | reverse complement strand
GCGCCCGGTTGCCCTACACGATGAAAGGCGACAACCTGTTTGGCATCTACGGCAATGCAGCGTTGTCCATCGCAGGCCCCATGGAATTTCTGATCCCCGCCGAGCTCAGGCAACAAGCCGAGGAAAGCCTCATGGAGATTTTTGATGTGCATACCACCAACCTGCCCAGCATTTGCCCTGCCTGCGAGGCCCGCTTGACCGCAGGAGAAATCGATTGCCCCAATTGTGGGCTTTTTTTGGGTTGATTCATCCAGTCGCACCCGTCCTACATTCCCAGCTGCCGTCAAAATAGGTCAAGTTTTCCCGCAATCGACGATGGTACGGTGGCAACCTCGGCACTCGCCCAGACTATTTTCCTAATTTTGCCTCGATGGCAGTCTTCAATTTCTGGAAACAGGAAATCACCTACCTCAAAAAAGTAGGCCCCAAGCGTGCAGAATTGCTCAACAGCGAAGCGGGCATATCGGTATTTGGAGACCTGCTCACGTACTTCCCCCGCAAATACGTGGACCGCTCGCAGGTACACCGCATCAGGGACATTCGCTCAGAGATGGCCCAGGTGACCCTGCTCGGCAAGATCACCGAGATCGAGGAGGTCAAAGGCAACAAGGGGCCTCGGCTGAATGCCACATTCACAGACGGCACGGGCACCGTCGAGCTCGTCTGGTTCAAGGGCGTGAAATTCATGAAGGAGAGCCTCAAGGTGGGGGAGGAAATCGTTGTGTTTGGCGGACCGCGCATTTTTGGACGCAGCATCCAGATTGCACACCCAGAGATCGAGAAAGGCAAGAGTCCGGAGGAATTGATCCACAGCCTCAAGATCATTCCACTTTACAATAGCACAGAGAAACTCAAGCTCGGCGGTTTGGACTCCAAGGGATTCAGGGGCATCTTGTCCAGCCTGTTGGAGATCGGGAAGGATGAAATCACCGAGAATCTAGCGCCCTGGATCATGCAAAAGTATGGCATGCTCTCGCGGCGCAACGCCTTCCAGCAAATCCATTTCCCCGACGACTTCGAACACCTGCAAAAGGGCCAGGACCGTCTCAAATTTGAGGAATTCTTCTTCTTCCAACTGATCATGGCGCATCGCAAGCTCGTGGAGCAACCCCTGCGGCCCAGCCATCCATTCCCCACCGTCGGCAAGCACTTCAATGAATTTTACGAAAAATTCATCCCCTTTGAACTCACCGGCGCCCAAAAGCGTGTCTTGCGGGAAATTCGCGCAGACCTGAAACGTCCCATCCAGATGAACCGCCTCGTGCAGGGCGACGTCGGCTCAGGCAAGACCATGGTCGCCTTCATGGCGATGCTGCTCGCCATCGACAACGGGTTCCAGGCGGCGATCATGGCGCCGACCGAAATCCTCGCAGAGCAGCATTTCTCCAAGATCAAAGCCTACTGCCAGCCGCTCGGCCTCAAGGTGGCCATGCTCACCGGCAGCGTCAAAGGCTCGGCGCGCAACCAACTGCTGCTGGAGCTGCGCGAAGGGATCATCGACATCCTCGTGGGCACCCATGCGCTCATCGAGGACCATGTGCGCTTCAAGCGGCTCGGCATGGTCGTGGTGGATGAGCAGCACAAATTTGGGGTGATGCAGCGGGCCAAGCTCTGGGGCAAGGCCGACCTGAGCCCCCACAACATGGTGATGACCGCGACGCCGATCCCCCGCACGTTGGCGCTGACTTTGTTTGGGGACATCGACGTGAGCAAGATCGACGAGCTGCCGCCCGGGCGCAAGCCCGTGATCACCGCCGTGCGCACGGAGGCGCAGCGCTTGCAAGTGTTTGGGTTCATGCAAAAGGAGCTCGACGCGGGCAGGCAGGTGTATGTCGTCTACCCGCTGGTAGAGGAAAATGAGAAGCTGGACCTCATCGCCGTGACCGAGGGATACGAGGCGCTGTCCCGCAGATTTGGCGTGGAAAAGGTCGGCATCGTGCATGGGCGGATGAAGTCGGATGCCAAGGACTACGAGATGCAGCGCTTCAAGCGTGGCGAAACCACGATCTTGGTGGCGACCACCGTGATCGAGGTGGGGGTGGATGTGCCCAATGCGTCGGTGATGGTGATCGAAAACTCCAATCGCTTTGGCCTGTCGCAATTGCATCAGCTGCGGGGACGTGTGGGCCGTGGCGCAGACCAGAGCTTTTGCATCCTCATGAGCGGCCCCAAGCCCAGCGAGGACGCCAAGAAGCGCATGCGGGCCATGGTGGATACCCATGACGGCTTCAAGATCGCCGAGATCGACCTCAAACTCCGCGGGCATGGCGACTTCCTCGGCACACGGCAGAGCGGCACTATTCCCGAGCTGCGCCTCGCCAATTTTCTCGAGGATGCCGACATCTTTGAGATGGCCCGTGAGGCTGCATTCACCCTGATCCAAAACGATCCCGCCCTCGAAAAACCCGAGCACCAAGGCGTCAAGGCCTACCTCGACCAGTATCGCCGCAAATACGGCTTCTTGAAGGACATTGCTTGAGGGAAATCAGCCGCCTACGGGTCGATGGCACCTTCACAGGCCTCGCCCACAATACCGAATAAGTTCTTAAATTTGATCCAAATCCCAAGGAAATGCATCTGGTCAAAACATTGTTGTTGCTTGCTGGCTTGTCGATCGGTTCCATCGCCCAAGCCACCAATTCCGACTCGCTCGATGTCCTGCATTACGGCATCCACATCGACACGATCGTGAACGCCACCAACCTCAAGAAGATCCAAGCCCACACCGATGTGCGCGTGGTCTCCACGGTGGGCAGCCTGAGCACGATCACGCTGGATTTGTTGCGATTCCAGATCGACAGCATTTACGTCGACGGTGCCAATACGCCCTTCTCCTACAACGATACCTTGGTTGCCATCCATCCAGCGAGCCCGCCTGCCCTCGGCGACACAGCCGACATCACCGTGTGGTACCAAGGCCGCAGCCCCCTCGATGCCGGCGGATTTGGCGGCATGTATTTTGTGACCAACTATGTCTTCAACCTCGGGGTGGGCCTCACGACCGACCCCCACGTCTATGGCCGCAGCTGGTTTCCCTGCAAGGACAACTTCGTGGACCGTGCCTATTTTGACTTCTACATTCGCGCCGACAGCCTTTTCAGGCCGGTATGCAACGGCACCTTGCAGTCTGCCGTGAACAGCGGGGGCGCCAGCAAGACCTGGCATTGGAAGCTCAGGGACAACATTCCCACCTACCTCGCCAGCTTTGCCGTGGCTGCCTACAAGCATGTTGCGCGGTCGTTTGTGAGCATCTCTGGCGACACGATCCCCTACGACATCTATGCCGCCTCGCCCGACACCACCGCAGCCAAAGTGCAGGCGCAGCGCTTGCTCACGGGCATGGCGGCCTACGAAAACCGATTTGGCGCATTCTCTTGGGAGCGCCTAGGCTTTGTGATCGTGAACCAGCCCACCAATGGCAGCGTCGGCGCCATGGAGCATGCCACCAACGTTGCCTATCCGCGCATCCTTCTTTCCCAAGGCCAGGCCTACGAGACCATCTGGGCCCACGAGGCGAGCCATCACTGGTTTGGCGACCTGGTGACCTGCATGGACGAGGGAGAAATGTGGCTGAACGAAGGCTGGGCGAGCTACTGCGAATCCATTTTTGAGGAAGCCGCCTACGGCTTTGGTGCCTACAAAAACTACAACCGCAGCACGCATGCCGACGTCTTGCGCCGCGCCTATGTCGAGGACGGCGGCTACCAGCCCCTCTCGGCGATGCCGCACGCTTACACTTATAGCCGCACCGTCTACAGCCGCGGGGCACTCGTCGCCCACACGCTCAGGGGGCAACTCGGCGATGCCCTCTTTTTCCCTGCCATGCAGCAGTACCTGAACACGTTTCGGTTCAGGCATGTCGACAGCGACAGCATGCGCATCAGCTTGGAGACCAGCACGGGCCGCAACCTGCAAAGCTTCTTTGATTCCTGGATCCACCAAGGCGGATTTGTCCATGTTTCGCTCGATTCGTTTTATGTCTATCCCGGCGGATTGGACCATGCCTACCTGTTTTTCAGGCAGCGTTTGAAAGGCGCCGTGACGACCTACAGCGATTCATTGATCGTGCCCATCCGATTCATGGGGGCCAATTGGGAGCAGTTGGATACCACGGCTGTGATCACGGGCCCCAGCGACTCGATCCATGTAGCGTTGCCCTTCCTGCCGGTGGCTGTGATCGTCGATCCAGAGGAGTGGGTGGCCGATGCCACGACCGACAATTACCAGACAATCAGGACCATCGGCACCAAGACCTTTGCGAACACCTACTTGGACGTGGTCGTAGACTCGTTGGCAGACAGCGCATTCGTCCAAATCACCCACAACTGGATCGCTCCAGACCCCTTTGCGACCCTGAGGCCGGGCATCAGATTGAGTGATTCGCGGTATTGGACGGTGCGGGGCGTTTTCCCAACCGGATTTCATGCCCAGGGCAAATTTTACTACAATGGCACACCGTCGGTGGGGACCGGCCTGCTCGACAACACTTGGATGACCAATGGCGAAGACTCGCTGTTGCTGTTTTACCGGCCGTCTGCAGCCTATGACTGGCAGCAAGTGACCAATTTCCAGCGCAATACCGGCAGCCCTGCCGACAAGATCGGCAACCTGCAGGCCTTTGACTTGCTGCAAGGCGACTATGCCCTCGGGACCTTTGACAACTTTGTCGCCTCGGAGCCCGTGCGCCCCGAGCTCAGCCTCAAAGTCTATCCCAATCCCAACGATGGCCGGTTCTACCTGGAATTGCCTGACCCCGTGGGCAAGTTTGAGGTGCGGCTCATCGACGCCGACGGCAGCCTGCTGCATCTTCAAGTGGTCGAAAATCAGCAGACCATCGCGCTGGAAAAGGCTTATCTTGCGTCTGGTTGGTACCTCGTCACGGTCTGTGACGAGGCGGGTCGCGTCGGCCGCCAACGTATTTTGATCGAAAGGTAAACGCTTATCAAAAAGATTCTTCAAAAAATCTACGTCGTCTGGGTGGCGACGACCTTCGTCTCGACGATGTTTTGGGCATTCTTTTTTCTCCTGTGGAGCAAATTGATGCCACGTGTGAAGGCGCTGCGCTACAGCGACCGCATCCTGGCCACTTGGGCTTGGCTTTGGGGCCTGATCTGCGGCATCCGCTTTCGCAAGACCGGCTGGAAGGACGAATATGGCCAAACTCCGATGGTCATGGTCACCAACCACAACAGCTTCCTCGACACGCCGGTTTCTTATGTGAACATCCGAGCGCCCTTTCGCGCTTGGCAAGCGTGCGAAAGGG
>JANMIM010000854.1:0-2641 GCA_031375795.1 Bacteroidota bacterium | reverse complement strand
AATGGCGAAGGCGTCCTCGATATTGTCTTCCACCAGGTCTTGGACGCCTTCGCCATTTGCGTTGCGCACGTAGGTGATCTTGGGGGCATCGACCGTACCGCCGAGGCCCACGCTCACCTTGAAATTGGCATTGGCATCCATCGGCTTGCCGATGAGGCTACCCACGGCATTCATGGCCGCCGCACCGGCCACACCGGCCGGCACGTCGAATGCGAGGTCGTAGGCCATGCTTTGGTCGAGGCCATTGCTGCCCTTCACGACCATTTTGCCATTTCCGATCGGCACATCAAAAGGCTCCACCTCCAAGCGACCATTGGCCACCTTGAAGAAGATCTTGACGGCATTCAATTTGAGCTCGCGCAATTTTTCCATCTTGATCTTGTCGGCGACCATGTCCAGGGCCTTGAAGCCCTTGAGGCTGCCTTCGGTGATGGTGGCGATGCCATCCATGATGTTGATCGAGTTCAGGTCGGGGCTCATGTCGCCGAGCAATTTGCCGGTCATGGAGAAGCCCGTTCCAAACTTGCCGTTCACAAATTTGGCGATCGGGGCAAAGCTCTTGATGATGACAAATGTCTCATAGCTTTTCTTGATGTCCAGGTTGGCGATGTTCAGGGCAAAATCCACGCCAGGGGCCTTGGGATCCTTGGTCTCGTAGCCGCCATTCATCTTGAAATTGCCGCCCAGTGTGTTGAAGACCAGGTCCTTCAAGCTCACCTTCTTGTCGCGCAAGATCACTTGCCCCGTCATGTTGTCGAGGGTCATGTTGTCATAGAGCACCTTGGCGATGGCACAATTGAAGGTGAAGTCAATGTCGCCCGGCACCTCGTAGACCTCCATGGGTACGTCCTCGGTCGCTGCCTGTGCCGAAGGGGCGGGTGCAGGGGCAGCAGGTGCAGGATCATCGACCATCCATTCGTTCACGTCAAACGAGCTGGAATTCAAGGACATTTCGCCCTTCAATTTTTGGTTGGGCAGCAAGGCATAAGCCAGGTAGTTGTCCAGGTATCCGGTGATCGAGACTGGGCTGCGGCCAACGCTGCCCGTGTAGCGCTCGATGTTCAGTTTATCGGGTGTGAATGTCACGCGGCCGTCGGCAATTGTGATGCCTTGGGGAATGTCGGCGTCCCTGTAGCTCAGCTTGCTGATGTTGAGGGAGCCGCTTGTGGGCAAGTTGGCATAGTTCTCGGCCTCGATGTCGCTCAACACGCCGCTGGTCGTGATGTCCAGGTCCAGCAAGCCGGCCATGGTCGTGCCTTCCATCGGATAGATCTTGTTGAGTTTCTCCAGGTTGAGCTTGCCCTTGGCCGTGGCATTGTAGGCCACGTTGTCAAAGTTGCGGGCGCTCAGGGTGGCATCGAGCGGCTCGCCGTCGATTTCTGCATGGAATTGGGTGACATTGAGCACTGCCTCGGCGATGTTGGTACCGGGGCATTTCATGTCTGCGACCAGGCTCATCTTGTCGATGGCCGAGGGGAAGTCGACGGTCTTGTAATAGCCATTTTCCAGTTTCATCATGGCATTCACGACGGGAAATGTGCCAGCGTCCACGTTCACGGTGCCTTTGGCCGTGCCGTCGACGGTAAACATCCCCTTCATTTCCTGACCTTCCATCGGGAACATTTTCAGCAGGTCCTCCAGGTTCAGGCTGGCCTTCAGGTAGGCATCGATGAACATGTTTGCCTTCGTGACGCCTGTGAGCAGTAGTCTGGCATCGATGGGCGCCTTGCCGAGCAATGCATGAAACTTGGGAAACTCGATCTTGAGGTTGTCGAGCGTCGGTCCCGGGCTCTCGGCCTTGAGGTCAAAGTTGATGTCCTTGACTTCCTCTGGCAAGTCTGGGTATTTGAAGCGGGCATTGACCACCCCGAGGTGGACCTTGAAGCCGGGCATCGACTTCTCGTTATAGGTACCCTTCACGCTGCCATCCAACTCAAATGTGCCGTCGGTATCGATGTCGTTGAAATCCTTGGTGTACATGCCGGGCACCATCGAGAGAATGCTCTTGAACGTATTTTGATTCGTGCCAAACTTCAGGTCCATGCCGATGTCGTCGCCCTTCATCGACACCCAGCCATCAAACTTCAACTCGATGGCGTTCAGGCCAATGCGGTTGTCTTTGAGGGTGTAGATGCTGGTCTTGTTGTCGATGTTCACGGTGAGGTCGGCATCGATCTTGCCTTTGTTGAGATATGTGGTGCCCTCCATCTTGAAGGTCACGGAATCGGCAGACGTGTAGGTGTCAAAATCGTAGGCATCGTCTTCAAAATCACCGCTGCCTTTGTGGTTCAGGTTGCTGATTTTGAGATACATATCGCTCGATCGGTCGTCGTAGACCAGGTTTGCGTTGGTGATCGAATAGGCGCTCAGCTGCAATGCCAGAGCCGATGCCGACGAGGTGTCGACGGCGGCCGTGTCCACGGCAGCAGAGTCAGTGCTGGGCTTCATGATGTCCCAATTGGCCTTGCCTGCCTTGTTGACCTGAGCATTGATATCGGGTGAATCAAGCGTCAATTTCTTGACCTTGTATTTGTCTCCAAACAAGCTGAAAAGATCTACCACCACTCCCAGTTGCTTGACATCCAGTAAGGTATCTCCTTTGAATTCGTCTTTTCCCACGACACCAAACTTGTCGAGCGTC
>JANMIM010000805.1:0-1904 GCA_031375795.1 Bacteroidota bacterium | reverse complement strand
CAATTTTTCCTTGAGCCCGTCTATGCCACCGATTTTCTCTGAATTGAGCACCAAAATCGCCAGGATGATGCACCCGGCCATCGCCAGCACAAACTGGAAGGCATCGGTCACCGCCACGCTCATGAATCCGCCGAGGCTGCTGTAAGCGCCCACGATGCCCATCGCAGCGGCAGTGTACCAAAATGCATGTGCGTCGTCGAGGTCAAAAAACAACTTGAGCAGCGACATCATCGCCAGATTCACCCAGCCCATCACAAGCACGTTCATCACAAATCCCAGGTACACGGCCTTGAAGCTGCGCAAGATGCGGGCGGCCTTGCCGGTGTAGCGCAGGCTGATGAATTCCACCTCCGTGAGCACATTGGCCCGCCGCCACAACCTGGCAAAGAAAAAGGTCGTGAGCATGCCGCCGATGCACATGTTCCACCAAAGCCAGTTGCCCGAAATACCGTTTTTCACGACCAACTCAGTGACTGCCAGCGGTGTATCGGCGGCAAACGTCGTGGCGACCATGGAAATCCCGGCCAGGTACCAGGGCAGGCTGCGGCCGCCGAGGAAAAACTCGCCGAGGCTCTTGCCGGCACGTTTGGAGTAGATGAAGGCGATGGCCAACGAAAACACGAAATAGGCGACGATGAGCACCCAATCGATGACCGCTAGTTTCATAATGAGGCAGGTAAGTGTATCTTGAAAAATTTCAGGGTATGGCCGATCAAGTCCTCCAAATGGGGATGTGTGCCGGCAAATGGGTGCTTGGCGCCAAAGGTATGGCCGGCACCCTGGATGATGTGCAACTCGGCGCGGGCCTGGTCGGCCCACTCAAAGATGGCGCGGGCGTCGGCGTCTGAGACGGCCTCGTCTTGGTCGCCGTGGATGATGCAGAGCGGTTTTTGCAGGCGCTGCACGGCGGCCGTGAGGCTCAGGCGGCCGTCCATGTGGGCCTCCAGGTCCTCATGGATCTGCCAGCCCAGTTGCATCAGCTGCCCGGTGCGGGCGTTGGGCACGTCGAGGTAGCCCTGCTGCCGCCACAGGTCGATCACGTGCTGCGGATAGCGGGCAAAGGTGGACACCGACGCCCAAGTGCAGATCGCTTGGATCGCAGGGTGCCCCGAGGCGAGCAAGGCGATGCCTCCTCCCCTGCTATGGCCCAGCAATCCCATGGGCACGCCCGCCGAAGCGCCAAACAGCTTGCCTTCCTTGTATTTGCCGATCACCTCCAGCGCCTCGTCCAGCTCCAAGGAAAAGGTATTTTCCCTGAAGCGCTCCAGCTCGGTGAACTCAATCGGATCGTCGCCGATACCGTTGTGACTGAAGTTCATCGCCAGAAACCGGATGCCGACGCTGGCAAACCGTGCCCCGACATAGGGCGTGAATCCCCAGTCCTTGAAGCCTTTGAATCCATGGAGGTAGACGACGGTCGCCGCATCGCGTGACAAGTCTGCCCCGTACAGGCTCAACCCCATCATGTGGCCCCGCGTGCTGCAATAGGTGAAATGTTCAATCATAGGAAACCATAGGCTTTGCTGCAAATTCATAAAATCCATCGAATAATAAACCACCGTTGCGAAATTTAGAGGATGAAAAACATTTTGCATGCTACGGTGTTTACTTCCAAATCGATATTGAAGGACTGCTTCAAAACGACTCGAATCAATGCATTGGGCGATTATCACATTGTTGGTGGCATTTGGATTGGCCTTGGTAGCCTTCATGGTGTATGGCTATCGGCTGCCCGCCAAATGGGAGGTGATCGAGGCCATCACGATTCGCGCAGACCGTGAAAAGCTCTTTGATTACCTGAATACGATCGAAAATTGGGAACAGTGGACGAGCTGGAGCAAGGACATCAACCCGCAGTGTGAATTCAAGTACGAGGGCGAAAAGTCGGGCACAGGCGCGACGCA
>JANMIM010000755.1:0-3339 GCA_031375795.1 Bacteroidota bacterium | reverse complement strand
TCCCGAGTTTGACACCACCATCTTCTATCTTCCTGATTTATAGACAACTGTGGTTGTAGGCACTTTTTGTGCCACTACATTTATGTCGGCGGGGTCATGATTTTGGGTGGGATTTTCATGTTAAGTGCCTTGAATAGGCTCACTGCGTTGGGCGGCAGGTCTGTGCGCACCCATATGCGCCTTTCAGCGACATCGACTGGTATTGCGAGGACGTTTGAGAGCTCCTCCATTGCCATTGCCGCGGTGAGCTGCCGTGCTTTGATGGATTTCTGGCCTGCGGCCTTGGACTCCATTTTTATTTGTTGCGCCCTGAGGGCCTTTGTCATGTGCGCCTCGCAGAGGTAGGCGAGGAAGCATACCACGAGGTGGCCGACGATACGTTCGTCTGTCCAGTGGTAAACGGGCCTGGCCTTGAGCGTCCCCTTTAGTTCTCCAAACGAGTCCTCGATTTTCCATAGCTGCTTGTAATGGGAGACTACCTCGCCGGCTGTCATGGACTTGACGTTGGTGACCACTGCGAAGAAGCCGTCTTTGGCCGCATCGCGGTCGACGGCCTGCTGGTTGATCGTCGGCGGCTTGCTCTCGTCGATGACGAGGTATTTCTTGTGGCTGGCGTGGGAGATGAACTTCTTGGTCGGCTTTGCCCCCGCGAGCTTCACGCGCATCTTGTCGAGCACTTCCTCCCTGGCCTTCCTGTCACGCTCTGCGCGGGACTTCGACCATGTGACAATGCAGCGCTCGCCCCGCACCGTGGTCTCCAATACCGCGATCTCCTCGCTCAGGAACTTGAACTTGGACAGGTCGTACAGGTCCTGCTGCTCGGGCTTGGCAAGCGTCCCCATCTTCATGCCCACGATGAACTCGCCGCCGTCCTTGCGCAGGTGCTCAAGGTTGCCCCACGAGAACAGCCCCCGGTCGGCGATGAATACGAAGCGCTTGACGGTGAACTTCTTGCGCATCTTCTCCACGATCCCCTCCAGGGTCTTGCCTTCAAAAGTGTTGCCCGGGTATACCTCGAACCCCAGCGGGATCGCGTCGGTGTCGGTCAGCAGCCCGAGCACAACTTGGGTGCAGTCGCTGCGCATCTCCTTGCTGTAGCCGAACTGCCGCAGGCTCTCGGGATCCTTCCTTGTGCTCTCGAAGCGCAGCGTGGTCAGGTCGTACAGCACCACGTCCACTCCTACGTTGAAAAGGTCCTTCTTGTGGTAGAACAGGAACCGCTCGGCCTCCTCCTTGTGCCCGGCCATGATGTCCAGGACGCGGTACAGGTGGTGGAGCTTGGTATCGTGGTCGACCATTTCCGGGTAGAGCCGGCCGATCTGCCGGTCAAACATGGCCAGCTTGGACACTGGCTGGACGAACCTGGAGGCCATCATGGTGAACAACAGCCGGCCAATGTCCAGACCGAGCTTGGGGTGCGCCTTCTGGATATTTGACAGCAACTTGCTGATTCCCAGAGCATCCATCATCTTGTCGAGCACCAGCAGCGGCCCGAGGATGTAGGCGTCCTTCACGTCGACCTGCTTGGAGAGGCTCACTGCGGCGATCAAGTCCGTATGCTTGGCGATGGCGACGGCCAACTCCTCAAGCTTGCCATCCTCGACCCTGCCCAGCGACAACAAGGTTCGTTGGCGCACCTTGCCGCCCTCCCTGTAGGATTCGACCAGATGGTGGTAGGCCTCGCCCTTCTGATTCTTGGTAGTCTTGATGTACATGCTGTCTCAGGTATAAAACAGCGAAAAACAAACTCAGAGCCACCTAAAAACCAAATTTCCATGAATTTTGTTCACTACATTTCTTGAAAGCCCACTGCCAAATCCTTCTCAAATCGTCGCAAAGGCCGTTTTTGCATCAAAAAATATTATCAACTGTCAAACTCGGGGCAGGTGGTCATTGCTGATCATCTCAGGGTTGCCTGGAACGAGAAAACCCCTCTTGCGAGGGGTTTTCCTTGTACAAAAGTTGAATGCCTTATTGTACGATGATCTTTCTGGTCACCCAATCATCCCCAGCCTGTAGCTGCAAGGTATAAATTCCTGCTGGCAATTGCGAGAGGTCGATCTTGGCTTCCCAATCGCCGACCTGATGGCCTTGCGCTGCCATCACGGTACGTCCCAAGGCATCCATGAGCTGCAAGCGCGTGTCGCTCTCGCCGTCGCGCGCCCAGCGCAACTGGAGCAGGCCCGATGTCGGGTTGGGAAAAATCTGACAGGATGCCGCAAAATCGGGCGAGACTGTTGCCACGATGCAGCTCCAGCTAGCCTCAAATCCCGCACGGTTGACGGCGGTATTGGTGTTTTCAATGATCGTGAGAGCTCCGCTCGTAGAGGTGATCACCGGCGGAAGGACATTGCCAGTATAGGTTCCCACCAATGGGCTGCCGATGCTCGTGCCGTCATAGATGATGACGCGGTCGCCTGCGGCATATTCAAATGAATTGAACACCAATTGCACCTGCTGATTGCCTGCGGGATCGATCGTGATTTGGCTGTAAGATCCTGTCAGGTAGTCGTCTGAGCCGCCAGAGTCGTAAATGAAGCCCGCACAACTGCTCAGCACCAAGCTGCCATGGTTCCCAGGCATATTGGTGTTGCAAGGCGCGTTGGGGTCCACGACGATCAGGTCATTGAAGACGATCGTGTCGGCGACGCCACTGCAACCGATCGCGATCAGCGTCACGGTGTAGACTCCGGCCGATGTGTAGCTATGGGAAGGATTCTCCATTGTACTCGTGCCGCCGTCGCCAAAATCCCAGAGGTATTGCAAAGCCGAGGTGGAATAGTTGGAGAAATCGACCGAAGCAGGGATGTTGCAGCTGCTGGTGTCGGCGGTGTAAAAATCTGCCGCAACGATGCCCGTGTACGGATTGCCCACCCCGACCGCGTACCAAGCGTTGACGGTGGCGATCATCTCTGGCGAGCACTCGCCATACAAGTCGATTGCGCTTTGGATGGAATACTTGCGGGCCTCGGCATAGCCGTCGTTGGGGCCCAGGTAGGTATTCAAGCAACGGTAAGCGATCTGGGAGGCCGTGTTGAGGCCCACGCCGGTCACGCCATAGCTGTCGAGGTTGTCGTTGATGCCGCTGCCACCGATGGCGAGCAGGTAAAACCAGTGATTTTGCACGCCACTGTTGGTATGCACGCCGCCATTGTCACCGCCGCCACCTTGCACCCAGTAGTCTCCTTGGTAGGTGTCGGGATTGAAGTAGGCCTTGGGGTTGGACATGCTCCTGAAGGCCCCGATGTCGTCGCCGATGAGCCAACTGGCATCGTTGGGCCGGGCCCAGAACTCGATCGCATTGCCAAAGATGTCGCTGAAAGACTCATTGAGCGCACC
>JANMIM010000696.1:0-2558 GCA_031375795.1 Bacteroidota bacterium | reverse complement strand
CCCTGATGAATCGTTCTTTTAGTTTTCCTCTCTTAGAGAATAAAGACTCCCCCAGCGAATTTCGATTCCTGGGGGAGTCTTATTTTGGGGCATGGGGTTCCCATACCGCACTGCGATCCACTTGCCCATCAAAGTTGTGGTCCAGGAGAATCGGCCTTCGCGCCTATTCGGCTCCGCTCAATTCGATCACAATTGCCTCCAGCTGGGGAAATTGCTTCAAAAGGGCTTTGCGATCGCCCATTTCAAAATCTGCAAATTCAAATCCCGGTGCCATCGTGCAGCCGCAGAGCACATATTCGCTTCCTGCCTGCACACGCGCGCCAAACCAGACACCTGCTGGCACGAGCACTTGCAAGGCATCGCCCTTGCCGATATCACTGCCTAGCCGCTTGATTTCCAGCACCCCAGCGGGATCGATACAACAGATTTCCAAGCTGTCGCCTGCATAGAAGTGCCAGATCTCGTCGGTTTGCAAGCGATGCAAGCGTGAGGCACGGTCGGCAGTCACCAAAAAATAGATGGCTGTGCTGTGGACGCGATTGCCCTCGTAGCGGTCGCCGATGGCCGCCCCTTGAATGGCGTAGGCGCTGCGAAAACTCTCCTTGAAGTACCCTCCCTCGGGATGGTGCTGCAAGCCCAAGTGGTCGATCCAGAACTGAGCGTCTCGCCGCTGCATTCCTAGCGCATGAGCGTCACTGCAAACACCTTTTGCTTGTCCTTGTCAGGGATCGCATTGTCACCGACGATGCGCACCGCCACGTAGTAGACACTTTCAGGTGCATCATTGCCGCCGGCCGTTTTACCGTTCCACATCGCCGTCTTGTCGGTCGTGCTGAAAATCTGCACGCCCCAGCGATCATACACGGCGATCTCATAGAATGCCTCGCCGTAATAGTTGAAGAATAGGACGTCGTTGATGCCGTCGCCATTGGGAGTAAACACGTTGGGGATGCGCAGCGAGTCGACCGTGATGTTCACGGTCGCGGTGCCTTGGCAACCTGCTGTGTCCCAGCCGAGCACGGTATAGGTCATCGATGTCACAGGCGCCGAGACTGGGTCAGGGCAGGTGTGGCAATTGATCGCCGTGTCAGGACTCCAGGAATAAAACATCGCCCCAAATGCCTGCAACTGCACGCTCTGCCCTGGATTGATGGTGATCGACGAGGGGCTGGCCTGCACCACGAGCGGACTCACCACCACATTGATCGCCAAGATGGTCTGGCAGCTGGTCACCGCATCGGTGATGATGGCCGTGTAGCTCGTGGTCACGGCAGGTGACACGAGCGGATTGCCGACCGAGTCATCGCTGATGTAGCCTGGCGAGGAACTGAGCCATACAAAATCATAAGTCCCTGATCCGCCCGTCGGCTGCGGATCGAATCGGATCGTGTCACCGAGACAGATGGTCGTGTCAGTGAAATAGTTCACTTCGAGCTGGAAGACATCGATGTGAATCGAGTCGATGTAGCCGCAGCCTGTGAGCGAGTTGAAGCCTGAGAGGTAATAGGTCGTGTCCACGGGCGGCGCCAAGACAGGATTGGGATCGTTGATGCTGCTCACGCCCACCGCCGGCGCCCAAGTCCACGTATCGATGCCAGGCGTGCCAAATGTATTGTTGATGGCGATCACACCGTTGTTGCAGACAAACGTGTCTGGCGTTGTGATGTCGATGGAATCCGCGACGTTGACGATGACGGGCGCACTGCCGATCCCCGAGCAACCATTTCCATCGGTGACAGTGACCGTAAATACCGTAGAAACCTGGGGTGAAGCGGTCTCAATGGGGTTGGTGCCTCCGGTGCTCCAGAGAAACGCATAAGGCAAGTTGCCGCCAGCGGGTGTCGCTTGCAGGGTCGTGGACAACCCTGCGCAGATCGTGTCTGGGCTGGCAACGACACTGACCGTAGGGGTGTCGTTGACTGTCACGGTAATCGTACCGACCGTGGAGCAGGTGCTGGCATCGGTCACAGTGACCGTATAGGTCGTGGTGACGAGGGGCGTGACTTGGATGCTTGCGGTCGTCGCGCCACCGGGGCTCCATAGATAGGTATGCCCGCCAGTACCGCCGCTGGAATTGGCGCTCAAGGTGCTGGTGTCGCCGACGCAGATGGTGCCAGGGGTCGCTGTCGGTGCCACCGATGGGGTGTCGGTGGCCGTAATCGAGACCGTGGCAGTGTCTGCACATCCCGCAATACCGCTGGTGTCAATCACAATCAATTGATAGTTCCAAGTCCCCGCCGCGACCGGCACCACCCATGGTTGTGCCACCGTCGTGCCACTGAGGTTGGTCGGCGGCGACCAATCATAGGAGTAGTCACTGTTGGGGGTCCCTCCCAATTGGATCGAATCACCGAGGCAAATCGAACTCGTCGTGCCCGCCACCGCATTTGGGAAAAGTTCGACGTCGACGATCACCGTGTCCCTGTCCTGGCAACCAGCGACGTTCGTCACGAGCAGGCTCAGGAACGGAGTCGGGATGCCGGTAAAGATCGGATTGGGAATGTTTTGGTTGGTGATCCATGGAAATGCCTGCCCCCAATAGTAGGAAACGCCGCCCG
>JANMIM010000674.1:0-1644 GCA_031375795.1 Bacteroidota bacterium | reverse complement strand
GGCGTCGCTGTTGGGGAAATTGGCGCGCAACTGCTCGCACAATATTTCTTGGATCTTGAGGGTGCTGTTGCTGCCTTTGGGCGCGCCATTCAGCAAGTCTTCCAAATAGACAGCATCGGTTTTCATGCCCTCGCTCAGGGGAGGACGCATCATGCGCAGGCTCTCGAAGAGCACCTTGAGGCGCATGTACAGATTCACCTTGCCGACACCGAGCGTGAGCCGCACCATGTCGCGGTGGAAGATCTCCACGATATAAGTGCCCAGCTTTTCCTCGGGATGGTAATCCGCGCGGTTGGGATTCAACTCGGGTGGCTTGCTCCAGTCTTGGGTAAGGTCGTAGCCCTGGCTTTGGTGGGGCTGCTTGGTCGCGGGGCGGCCGAGCATGGCCATTTTGAAGTAATAGATGTTGCGGCGCATCGAGCCGCCGGCCATGTTGTAAAATTCCTCATCCACCTCCGAAAACAGCTCCGGATATTTCCCTTCCCTGAACGCCTGCGAGTCGGGATTGGTCATCTCGTCATACAGGTTGTTGTATTTGGAGATGATGTCGGTCGCATCGAGCACATCTTCCCAGCGGTCGATGTAGTGGCGTTGGGCCTCGGGGACGCTGTCGGTGCCGAGCCCGCGCAGCATGTGCAGGAATTTGGTGAACGACTCGGGATTCGTTTCCCATTGGTCGCGCTTGCTTTCATACAAGATCTTGACAGGCAGCCCGCAGAGCATTTGGCACCAACGGTGTTGCCAGTCTGCCTGGATCATGTCTTGGATGATGTTGGGCAGGATGCGGTCGTTGGCGGATGCGCTCAGGGTATGCGTCGCGACGCCGTCGGCTTGCATGTTGCCGTCGAGGTAGCAAAAGAAGCATGGCCCGCGTTCGCGGTTGTCGAAGGCGAAGCTCATACCGCCGCTGCCGTAGACGCGGCATTTGAGGTTTTCGCCGTTGAAAACCTGCAAGACGGGGTGCAGACAGGTGTCGGAGCCTTCCTTGCACTTGTTGTATTCCTCTAGGTGCACCACGCGGCCATCGTTCCAGACGCGGGGCAGCAGGCCGAGTTGCGTCTTGATGGGCATGAAGGCCGCTTCCTTGGCGAGGCCCTCGACCTGGGCGATTCGCAGCAGGATGTCCACGACCTCATGCGTCCTGGCGCCGTTGAAGACGGCTTCGGTGTCGACAAGGCCATTTTCATCGGTCACTTTTTCCAGGATTGTGCTGCCGACCCGCTCGAAATCGATGTAGGGCAGGCCATTCTTGGTCGTGTAGGCATTGCCGACCACGTCCCTGATGGCATTGACAGAGGCTTGGTTCAGCGTGCCGGCCTGCAAGCGCTCGTTGATGCGGGTGTAGAGGTCGGGGTTGGCGCCCACGTCGAGCACGGTCTCAAAGAGCAATTCGTTGAGGTCGCGGTCGGCGCAGTTGATGGTGATCGGGCCGTCCTCGTGGAGCAGGTCGCCCACGAGTCGTCCGAGGAATGACTTGCCCGAGCCATGCTTGCCGACGTAAAATTGGATGCGGCGGTCGTTCTCGACTTGCAGCAATTGCAGCGTCTCGTAGTAGAGCGGCAACATGGACGGCGTCGGCAATAGCCTGTACGTGAGGCCCATCACTTCCTCATAAGGCCGCCGCGACCAGATGATGATCGGGTG
>JANMIM010000651.1:0-2425 GCA_031375795.1 Bacteroidota bacterium | reverse complement strand
ACCCGATCACGGTCGACAACTTTGTACAGGTATCTCGCGACGATGCCGGCGATTACGTGTTCTTCACCTGGGTAGACTCAGACACCTCGGTTTTCACAGGCAGCTTGAACGGCATCGGCTTTGGCGTATCGACCAACGAAGCTCCCAACCTGCGCATGGTGGCCAAGAACATCAATGGCGGTACCCAAACCTATCCCATGCTGCTCACCGACATCGACCCCACATGGGCCGGTGCCGTGCTCTGCCCCACTTTGGCACCTACGGTGTACATGGATGGATCAAATGCGCACCTGCCAATCGTGGTCTTGCAAATCCTCTCGGGCGACCCCAATCAGCCTTGTGCCTTCTGGTACTTTGGCAACGACGCCATGTTTGACCTGAGCGATCCCAACATCTGGTGCTATCAGCCCTTGATGAACCTCGGCTGGCTCGCGATCAGCACTCCCGGCGCTGTGAACGTTTGTGCAGTGGATGTGGACCAACCCATCGGCAACCCCGAAGTCGTCTTGTATGACTGGGCACCCAATCCCGCCAATGGCACCTCAAGGATCGGCTTTGAATTGCCTGCCGTGACCAAGGTGCAGATGACATTGACCAATGTCTATGGACAGCGCATCGCCGTGCTTGCCGATGGCGAGCTCAATGCCGGCAATCACTTTGCCACCGTAGAAACCGCTCAATTGGCAGCCGGCGTTTACTTCTGCCACCTGCAAGCCGGTGAAAAGAGCTACACCAAGAAACTGGTTGTGACCAAATAATCACTTCCACGGATTTAGAAAAAACGGCTGCTCCACGGAGTGGCCGTTTTTTTTCTGTGATTTTTCAAAAGAATTTCCTACCTTGTACTAAGCTCTTTTTATGTTCAGAACCGGGTTCGCGGAATTGTCTCAATCAGCAGATATGTCCAGGGTGCCCTGCTACTTGCCTACCCTAGGTAAATCGTCTCAATTGCATTTCTATTTTGGCGAGTAGCAGCACAAAGGGTCACTCACATTCGGAACATGTCTTCATCCGCGACCCGGATTTTTTTTGGGGTGGTGGTTCAGAGCTGTCCTGGACAACGTTTTCCTTTCATCCTCGTATCGCCAGAAATACAAAATAGGCCGATAGATTGCGCGTTTTCCTATTATTTCCTTATTTTTGGCCCGATTGAATTCAAAATTTGCATTATAAGCTATGGCTTCAGAAGCACCCAAAGGCGTTAACACCGGAAGAATCGTCACCATCGTGATGATGGCTGCACTCGTGGCAGCACTCGGATTCTTCATGTACAAATACTACGACCTCAAGCAGATCACCGAGGAGAAGGATTTGAACATCGAGAATCTCACTGTGGAAATCGAGCAGATCGAGCAGGATTTGGACGATTACAAGGAGGACCTTGAAAACAAGGACATGGCCTTGGAGGAAAAAGAGCGCCTTTTGGCTGAAAAGGAGCAAATGCTCGTCGACAAGCAAAAGAAGATCGACCAATTGGTCAAGAGCAACAAGATCTCGCAATCTGAAGCAGAGCGCCTGCGTGGCAAGGTGGAGCAGCTGGAATTCTACATCAAGAAATACCAGCAAGAGATCGACGAACTCAAGGCGCAACTTGCGGAGAAGGAATCCCAGATTGCGACGATGGGAGGCACCATCGACACGATCACCGGCGAATTGAAAACGACGAAGGGCGACCTCGAGGAGACGAAATTCAAGCTGGAAACGGCCAAAATTTTGAATGCACGCCCTTTTTACTTCTATCGCACCAAGCAGAGCGGCAAGGAAATCCAAGAGACCTCCTTCAGGGAAGGTCAGTTGGAGGGCATGAAGATCTGTTTTGACGTGAATCAAAACCTTGCGGCCGACCGTGGCTCCAAGGAGGTCTACTTGCAGGTGAAGGGACCTGATGGCAAGGTGATCCGCAACGAATCCACTTCGGGCTTCTTCAAGGCCAATGGCGAGGACCTCGCCTACTCCAGCAAGACCACCATCAACTATGACCGCGAGGCCATGAAGGTCTGCATCACATTTGAAAAGCCCGAGGGCTATGATTACGGCAAGGGCGACTACAAAGTCATCGTGTACTGCGAGGGCTATGACATCGGCAATTCGAAATTCTCAGTGAAGTAATTGGGTTTATTCCAAGCAGAAAGCCGCAGGTCCCTTGCGGCTTTCTGCTTGCTCAAGCTAGAAAAATGGCAGATTCCAAGATCAAAAATTTCGGCACCGGTAAGATCATTTCCCTTGTTTTGATTTCCGCATTGGTCGCCACCGTGGCATTTCTCGTGTACCAAAACCTGAGCCTGCAATCCCAAGTCGATGAGAGCCTGGGTACTGCCGAGGACCTGACGGCCGAGATCGCTGGCGTCGAAAAACAGCTGGAGGAATACAAATACGCGCTCGACGAAAAGGACTTGGACATCGAATCCAAGCAAAAGATGCTCGA
>JANMIM010000641.1:0-2740 GCA_031375795.1 Bacteroidota bacterium | reverse complement strand
CAAGCCCAAAAGGACCGGAGTCAGAATCGATTTTTTCATAGCGTTCAACATTTTGTATTTTCTGAACGCAAAGTTCTGGGGCAGAGGTCGGCCACGCATTTACATAGGTAAAGAAACGAAAGCTATACACGCCGCCATCACAATTTGTGAGAATGAATTGGGCCTAAAAATTGAACCGCAAAGGCGCAAAGGACGCAGAGAAGAAGAAAATCAGCTTTCTTTGCGCCTTTGCGCCTTTGCGGTTTTTTTCCTAACGGAGCAACAACGCACAAATCGCAGTGACGTGGCGTATCACAGGGAAGTTTCCCGTTCCTCGAAATGATCCAACTGAACTCAAAGGAATTCCTATTTCCCCGCAAAGGCCCTTCTGATCCTGCTCAGTTGTGTCGCGCTGATGCCGAGGTAGGATGCGATATGGTATTGGGAAATCTGCTGCTCCAGGGTCGGAAATTCTGCTTGGAAAATGCGGTAGCGCTGGGAGGCATCTTGCAAAACGATTTCCAATTCCTTCTTTTCCTTTTCCAAAAAATAGTGTTCGGCGATTTTGCGTGCAAGGCGCTCCAAGTCGTGATGTTGCTGGAAATGCGCGGCCAATGCTCCATAGTCGCATCGCCAGATCACCGCATCGGTAAGCGCTTGCTGCGGGATGAGATTGGGCTTGCCCTTGAGCAGCGAGGTATAGGCCCCGATCAATGCCGGGCCCACAAAAAATTGTTTGTTGTATTCCTGCCCCTTGGCATTGGTAAAAAATGCCCGCACAACCCCCGATTCCAAAAAGGCGATTTCACGACCCACCTCATCTGCGCGCACAAAATATTCGCCTGCCGCCAAGCGATCCACACGAAACAGCCCTTGAATCGCATCCCAAGTCGCTGCACCGAGTGGAGAAATCTGATTGAAAAAATATTGGAAGGGTAGCACCATTTTGTGGGATCAAAGCCCAATTGACAACGCAATTTCATTCATACGAATGAAGGAGCAATATACATCCGTTTGCATCACCGATGCGTCGAAACTGATGTCCTACTTTTCATTTGCGGGAATGCTTACCACAAAAGTCGAGCCCACATCCACCTCAGAAGTCAGTGCAATCTCCCCACCCAATTGCTCCACCAAGGTCTTTACAATCGCCAATCCCAAACCCGAGGAACTCTCGCCACCCGTGGGGCGCGCCGATAGCTTGTGGAATTTGCGGTAGAGATTTTTCTGGTCGGCTGGGGAAATACCGGGGCCTTGGTCTTGGATGCTGATGCGGTGGAAGCCAGTATCTTGGGTCAGGGAAATGTCCACTGCCTTCCCGTTGGCTGAGAACTTGAGGGCATTGGAAACGAGGTTTTCGAGCACCCGGCGCAGTTGGTTGGGCTCGGTCAAGCAAAATGCCTCTTCGGCCGGAAGCGATGTGTGGATGCTGATCGATTTGCGTGCAGCCTCAGCGGAGAACGTGGATGCGATTTCGGCCACCATCGATCTGAGTGGTACGGAGACCGCTTGATGGCTGCTATTTGGCTGCTCGGTGCTTCCAAGCTCGATGATGTCTTTCACGAGGTTACCAGCATTGTCGGCAGCCTTCTTGGCCATCGTGAGCATTTTTCCCTGAGACAAGCTGAGGTCTCCCTCATCCTCCACAATGGAAATGAGCCCCACGACCTGATTGAGCGGTGCTTTGAGGTCATGCGCCACCACATGCAAAATGCCGTCCATCTCGCGATTGAGCACTTCCAAGCGTTCGTTTTGAGCGGTGAGGGCCTCATTTTGTTTTTGATTCTCCTGCTGCGCCTTTTGGATACGGTCATTGCTTGCTTTCAAATCGTTGTTTGCCTTGTGACGTGCACGATTGCTCCAAAAAAGCAGCGCCAGAAAAACCGCCATCGCGACGATCCCGATCAGTAGAAATCGGATGAACAAAGCACCTCTTGCAATATCTGCGTCTTGAACTTGCTTGGTTGTGTTGAGGAGGCGAATCTCATTGTCTTTCTGTTCTGCTTCGTAGATCGATGCCAAGCTTGCCATCGTTGCTTTTTGGGATTCATTGGTGATTGAATCCTTGAGCTGAATGCTTCTTTCTAGCCACTGGAAGGCGTCGTCGGATTTACCCTTCATTCTGGCAATCATTGCGAGTTCTTTGAAGCCATTGACTTGCAATTCTGGCACTTCCATTTCTTTGGCCAATGCAATCCCTTCATTTGCATCCAGATAGGCTCCCTGCAAATCTCCGTTCGCAGCCTTTGAATGCGCACGATTGATCTTGTAATCTGCTACACCATACAGATCGTCGGCCTCCATTGCGTAATCGATGGCCTTGTCAAAATAGCCGATCGCAGTTGAAAACCGGTTCATTTTGTCATAGGCCAAACCCTTGTTGCAATTGACGATCCCATATCCGCCGGGGTCCTTGACAAAGGCAAGCTCGGTCAGCGTCGAGTCGGCCGTAGCCAAGGCCTTGTCGTACTCATCAAGCTCAAGATAGATTGCGGAAATGTTCATCAATGCAGAGCAGGCATTTCTCTTGCCATGCGTCTTGAGGAATCCTATTCTTGCCTTTCTCAAACTCACCAAGGCTTCTTCAGGAAGGCCTAAATCCATTTGGATAGTTCCAATATTGTTCCATCCGCTAGCAATTCCGATCATATCCCCTGTGGAGTCGGCGATATGCAAGCCTTTGAAAAAAAGTTCCAAGGCTTGGTCCTTGATGCCAAGATTGTAATAGATGGATCCCTTGGTCATGTAGGTACGTACCCAC
>JANMIM010000633.1:0-5037 GCA_031375795.1 Bacteroidota bacterium | reverse complement strand
AATGCGGCGAGGGTCTTGCCGACGTTGGTCCTGAAGCGCGGGTCTGTCACGGCTTTCGTGGAGGCTGCCTCGGCATCCGCAGGAGGCGTGAGCGCGGCATCCTCGTCGACCTGTGCCACGTCGCACCTGCACCGCCAGCCGTTAGGCGGGTAGCTCTCGTCCCAGAAGTGGTCGTCGACGGGGCGTGTCACCCCGTCGAGTGCCTTGTGGGTCTCACGCACCCGCTCGTCGCCGACTGTCTCATACCGCAGTGACGGCCAAGTCTCGGCGTCGGCAGTCACCTGCAGCCACTGGCTCGCGGCGACCGAGCTGACCTGTGCGTGGGCAAACTCGGTGCGCAGCCATGGCTCGAAGTAGTCGGCATTCCTGGCAAGCACCTCCTGCCTGAAGTCGCTCCAGCTGCGCCGCCTGCCCCCGGCGTCGACCAGCAGCTCGCGGATCAGCGCCATCTCCGTCTCCGATCGCGCACCGGCGAACTGCCAGGCATCGGCGCGGAGGAATTCAAGTGCCGCCTGGTCCGGCGAGTCCCAAGCGGGTGCAAGCGCCCCGAAGCCCTCGCCGAGGGCGGTCTCGTACAGCGAGCCGGTGCCCGCGAGGAGTTCGAGCGGCACCTCGCCTTCCGGGATGCCGCCTTCGTGGAGTTGGCGGGCCAGCCGCTCGAGGATGTCACGGAGTGCGGAGAGGTCGGGCGACTCGGCCCTCGGCCCGCCGCCTGCGCAGCCCGGACAAACCGAGCCATAAACCCCTGCGAGTATCGGCAGCCTTCCGTGGCCCCTTGCCTTGGGTGCCGGTGCGGGGGACGGTTGCGTCTTGACCTTCGGCCCCTTGATCGGAACGCCATACTTCGCGGCGAAATGGCTGTGGTCGATCTCGAAGTTCTCCAGCAGCCACTTGTCAGCCTGCAGCTGGCGGTCGAAGTCGATCTCCTTCTCGTCGGCCCAGACCAGCACCTTGCCTGCGGTCTGGAAGCCGTGGTGTGCCAGCAGCGGCATGAGCTGGTGGTTCACCACGTTCTGTAGCCATACCCTGTCGCGCTGGGTGTACAGGTCGGCGGTGCCCTGGTGCACCTCCGCCTGGCTCAGGCTGCTGCCGCTGTCCGAGGTCATGGTCTGGCCCTCGCACAACTTGCTGAGCTCGTTGTTGCAGAATTCAAGGCGGTCCTTGAATACCTCGATACCTGAGCGCCCGGAGGCGCTCGTGAGGTCGAACTCGACGCCGGAGGGCAGGCGGATGTAGGCTGAGCGGCCCATGTTCGCGAGCTGCTCGTCGATCTGCCTGAGCTGGGCGTCGCTCATGCTCGGCGGGACGGTGGCCTTCCTGATCGGCTGGCCGAAGAGGTCCGCGTACTCCGACCATGCGGCGTTCGCGGCATTCTTGAAGATGATGATGGGCACCGCCTTCCAGAGGATGCCCATGTCGCGGGCATCGCCCACGTGGATCACCCATGGCGCGTGGAAGGGCTCGTCGAGGCGCACGATGTCATCCTCTGCCGACAGGTCGGGGATCACCGCGAGCTGCTCCGGCACGTAGTGCGCCCTGGGCAGCATCTGCGGGATGGGTGCCATGCCCCTTGCCGACGGGGGCCGGAATGTGATCACACAGGGGCCTGCGGCGATGCAGGAAAGGCAGGCCTCGATGAATGACAGGAACCATGGCTGCGCGAAGAGCGCGGCAAGCACCTCATCCTCCTTGTTGGAGGCGTCGACAACGCGGATCCGCTGCCCAGCCACGCGCATCGAGCGCTTCTCCAACGCGGCGGAAAGGTGCGGGTCGGCGGCTGCCGTCTCGTAGAGCCGTTGCAGCAGCGCCCTCCTGGGCTTATCGGGGTTCCTTGCGACTGCCAAGGCAGCCTTCCACGCTGACATCTCGGCACTCACCCAGCCGTTGGCACGCTCGATGATGCGCAGCAGCTGGGGGCCGAGCGGGATGGCCGGGGCTTGATTCTGGGGATTTGATCCTGCGGCGTTTTGGGGCGTCTTTTTCATTGTGCGGGGGATGTGTTAGTTTTCGTGAGATCGTGCGCCAGTCGCGCATTTGAACAGCATTTGAACAGGGTTCCTGCTAGAGGGTGAAGTCCACGGGCGGCCTTGACTGCATGTGGAAGCCGGATTGCGCAACCTCGGGTGAGGCGAGTGTGGGCAGGAATGGGTCGGTCACAGCACCCTTTGCCACGTTGTGGAACCATTCCAGTGCCTGCTGGTAGCGGGCCGCCCGCATCTCGGGGACCGCGCTGGGGTCTGTCCTTGCCAGCAGGTGCCAGATGGCTATGTCCACCACGAACATCACCACCAGGCGGTGCCTGCCGTCGTTCTGGTGCCAAGGGCCGCTGCCGGCTGCCGGCCGCTCTCCGACGGCCGTGTTGTCGTGTGCCAGCCAGAGCCCCAACGACAGCTCGACACGCCGCCATGCCTGCGGGTGCGATGCGGGTGACTCGGATGCAGTGGTGGCCGTGGCCGCCTCGACGATCCAGGTCGCCCCGTCGACTGACGCCGTCACTTGGTCGCCGGCATTGTACGCCGCCGCGCTCCAGGGCGTCGGTTCGTACACCACACGGTCCCCGCTGGAGTATTCGCGGTACTGCAGCCACCTGTCGATCGGCGCAAAAATCGCAGGAATGTCATACCTGCCCCTGCTCAGGTGGCTCCCGGCCTCGAGCATCGCAGCCTCCTCGGCTGCCTTTCGGAACGTGGCGTCGTTGACGGAGATCGCCGCCAGGTGTGCCGGCTGGATGACCTTCAGGTAGTCGCGCTCGTTGATGAAATCTGCCATGTCATTGGGAATATTTTGATGATGAACCGCGTGCCGTCGCCCCGATCTTGATCATGCCCGTGCCGCCGCTTGCGAATGAGACCACGTGGTCGATGATGTGCCAGGCGCTCTCGTCGGCGTCGGGCGAGTCGTCGGGGAGCTTTGCCCCGACGTCCCAGAGCTTCAGGTGCTGCACCGAGAGCATCATGTCCGCGTCGGTGCGCTGGGTCTCCTCGTAGGTGACGATGCCGCGCCGGTAGGTGGGGATCATGCTCGCGATGCGCGACTCCTTCTGCGGCTTGCGGCGCATGTCCGGCACGATGGGCAGGTGGTAGCCGCGCTCGAGCGCGAACCGGTGGAATTCCTGCAGGTGGTCGTCCTGCATGAAAATCCCCTCGAGGTAGAACTCGGGCACCACCGGCCACTCCCTCAGCTCCTCGAACACCCCATAGCACCACTCGACCATCTCGTCGTCCTCGGCCTTGCGGTTGAAGGCACGGAGGAGGTGCTTGCGCGTGCCCGAGAGCTGCACCCAGACCTTGACCGCCTTGTGGTCGCTGGTCGCGGTGTTGCGCCACGACGGGTCGATGTACGCGACGATCCGCAAGGCCTCCTCGGGTTTGATCGCCTTCCATCCGATCCACTTGTCGCTGAAGCGCCTGCCCTCGGTCACCGGGTCGAGCATGTATTCGGTGAGCCACGCCGCCTCGCCGACGTCGATGCGCTTGGCCACCCAGTAGACGGCGGGGTGCTCCTCGGGCCAAGTGGGATTGCCGTCAGCGTCCAACGCCTTGACCTGCGAGTGGTGCCAGTGCGGCTTGCGCTCGCACATCCGGGACATCACCTGGTCCTCGGCGATGCGGTTGTTCACGATGAAGAACCGCGAGCGCTTGGCAGTGAAGACACCCAGCACCGAGCGCTCTATCCATTCGCACATCCGTGTGATCCTTTCGGGGTTCCGGGAGGTCTCAAGGTCGTCGACGTCGTCGATCACAAGGTAGTCGGGGCGGTCCTGCCCCTTGCGGAGGCCGCGCACGCTTTGGCCCATCCCCAGCGCCACGAACATGCTCCCGTTGGATGCGGAGAACTGCTTGTCGGCCCAGTCGCCGGTCTTCTTGCCGATGCCGAATTCCGAGCAGAAGTACTCGTTGAACTCCAGTTCGGCCTTGACGTCGTTGAGCAGCCTGATCGCGGCGGTCTCGTTGACCCCGACGACCACCATACACTTGAGCTGGCATTCCTCCTGCACCATCAGCCAGAGGGGGAGCAGCACGTCGGTGAGCACCGACTTGGCGGCCCCACGGTACCACTCGACGATGGCCTTGATATGCGGGTCGGCCAGCACCTGGTCGGCGAGCGCCTTGTGGAACCATGGCACCTCGCTGCTCACGTAGTGGGGGAAATATTCCCTTGCAAAGAAGGCATAGTCGAGCCTCGCCTTGTCGATGCGCAGCTGCCTGTCCCTCGCGCTCTCCTTGGGGTCGCGGCGTGGCTGCCCCTTCTTGATGAGCTGCTTGTGGGCATTCCATTCCTCCAGCAGCTCGCGTTCCTTCCTGGTCATACTCAGCCCTCCTTCTTGAATTGCTCAAGGATGTACTGGTCCGCCAATTCCATCATGCCCGCCGACTTGTCGGGGAATCGCTGCCGCACCCAGTCCGTGAATTGCTTGAAGGTCTGGATGATCGACTCGGTGCTGCCTGCCTCCAGGGTCTTGGTGAGCATGTTGTTGAGTTGCCAGAGCTGGTTCACCTCCTTGGAGGTGAAGACCTTCCTCTTCTCCTCCTTCAGCTGCTCGTCGAGCGCAAGGATCTGCTCCATGAGGATGTCGGCAAAGCGCTCCTTGCCCACTTTGCGGGCATTGGCGATTTCCTCCCACTTGCCTTCCACCTTCCATCGCGTGAAGGTGTTTTGGGAGACGCCGAGTATCTCGCAGATCACCTTCTGCTCGAACTGGCCCGTCATGAAGAGGAGCCTTGCGTCCCTCATTTTTTGCGATTGCGCAGCCTTTCCGGCGGCCTTGTTTTCTGCAGCCATGCCCAAAGGTGGCGAGGCACGGTGCAAATCGGCAATCGGTGAATCCATGGTGTCAGCGCATCCGGACGCGGTGACGTTTCCCCGCTCCATTGCGGAACATGCCCGTTGCGCCCTCTATACCATTGGTTTACGTTTGTGCCATGCAGCCGGGAAACCGCCCGGAGGCAGGAAATGGAAGGCTTATATTATGGCTCAAATTGGAAGGGTGCCTGAGCACCGGTTGCTGAGGGTTGGCGATACGCCCGACGAGGTGAT
>JANMIM010000618.1:0-1334 GCA_031375795.1 Bacteroidota bacterium | reverse complement strand
GGACGGCGTATTCACCATCACCAAAGACAGCGTCACAAGGGAGCTTTCCGAAGAGGAGCAACGCGAATGTGCGGCACAAAATTGGGGCCCGAAGGGGCATTTGGCCTATCTGGATGCGATCGTCTTGGGAAAAAGGCTGATCGCCGCCGGATTCAGCCCCAATGACGCAGACGCCTCTGGCCATACGGCCTTCAGCTTGACCTGTCATGCAGGTGTCGGCAGCTTGATCCATGACATGATCAAGGCGGGCGCTGTGGACAAGATTGAGCATGAAGAGGGTTTTCAACCGATCCATTTGGTCGCAGGCAGCGGGAGTCTCGGCGGATTGTTCGCGTACCTGAGTTATGCCACGCAACCCAATGTACAGGCAGTCGATGCCTACGGCTGGACGCCGCTGCATTGGCTGGCGGACATCGGCGGCGACCGCGCGATGGCGACTTTGCTGCTCGAAGCGGGCGCTGACAAGGCGACCAAAAGCACGAAGGTGCGCGGTGGCAACCTGCCTGCTGGCATGACGCCCGCAGATGTGGCGGCGCACTGGGGCGATGCCGAGATGGCTGAGGCTTTGCGGGTGGATGCCTGAGGCTCCATGCGAGCATGTTGATCACCGGTCAAGAGAGATGCATGCGCTGGAGGCGTGAAACTGCAGGCAATCCCGATCAAACCTGATTTTGAGCCGTTGGAGCTTGGGTCGAGGGATTTTCGCCAAAATTCACGAGCTTGATCTTGCCCAGATGGGTGGAATCAACTCAGAGAATGATGAAAAAATACTACGCGCAATTTTTCTTGCTTTTGCTGCTTGCTATGGGATTTGCAGCGCCCAAGGCCCATGCGGCCTGCAACGCATTGTTTCAAGCCTCCACAGCCAATTGTCCCACCATCGCTTTTTTTGATGCATCGACCTCCAATTCTGGCGCTGTCACACAATGGAGCTGGACATTTGGCGACGGTGGCACATCCACGCTCCAAAATCCGACGCACACCTATGCCACCAACGGCACATACACGGTCTGTCTCGTGATCACGACGCAATTTGGTTGTGGTTCGCAGTTTTGCACCCAAGTCACGGTCAGCTGCATACAACCCACTTGCAATGCATTCTTCCAACCCAACTTGGCAGGCTGTCCCCAGATTGTATTCACCGACCAGAGCACCCCGACCAACGGAATCGCTACACGGTCCTGGACATTTGGCGACGGCGGCACATCGACGAGTCAAAATCCCGTGCACACCTACCTTAGCAACGGCAGCTACATCGTGTGCCTCACCATCACGACCCCCAACAATTGCACGAGCACATATTGCGACACGATCTCCATCACCTGCATTCAGCC
>JANMIM010000595.1:0-2613 GCA_031375795.1 Bacteroidota bacterium | reverse complement strand
TCATCAACGTGATCAGCACCTCCGTGAAGCAGCCGCTCGACGGCCTCGGCGTCTCCAACACCATCCGAGGCGCGGTCGCCAACTGGGCCAAGAGCCTCGCCAACGAGCTCGGCGCCCACGGCATCACCGTCAACAATGTGCTCCCAGGCGCCACCGAGACAGAACGCCTGCAAGCCATCCTCGACGCCAAGGTCCAGAAGACCGGCATCTCCCCAGACGAGGCCGCCGGGCAGATGCTCGCCGCCATCCCCGCCAAGCGCTTCGCCCGCCCCGAGGAAATCGCCTACGCCATCGCCTTTCTCGCCTCACCATCAGCCAGCTACATCAACGGCATCAACCTGCCCGTGGACGGCGGTCGAACGAAGAGCTTGTAGGGCTTTCGTTGGTCGCCCCCGGCCAACCCCAGCCTCCGCAGAACCGTAGCGCCAATTATTTACCGCATCCACGCGACAATTGGAGTATATTTATTCCAATCTCCATCGGTCACAATGAGACAACGATTCGAGTCACTTGAGCTTGCCCACTTGCGCGTCGCACGACGCAGCGGCGTGCTTGGTTTTGGGCTTGCTGCAGGGATGCAGGGATTGGGCATCGTAGCGGTATACCCTGCTCATCATGCCCATGCTCTACCTATATTTCATGCAGGGCACTTCCGATGACCATGGTTTCTGGGAAAGCTTGGACCATGTTCAATGGTCGCATATGAGTATCGGCTTTTTGGGAGCAATGGTTCCCTATGTGGCCATGAGCCTTTGGATTGGTCGGTGGGCTGGCAACCAAATTCTCATTCGTGGGCGGTCCTACAGGCTTTTTGGAATCATCACTTTGCAGGTGGCAGGGATCGTTGCGACCTTTTTCGGCATCTGGATATCGTCGATCGACCTCCTTGGAAATCCTTTTTTTGCAGGGACAAGGTACACTCGGATGATGAATGAGATGATGATTTATATCACCTGTTCATTCTGGCTTCCCACCTTCATTTTTGGCATATTGGGTGGACTCATCACCCACCAGATTGGTCGCAAGGCCCTCGAGCAATTACAGCAGGCACAAGAGAGCTGATTCCCCATATCCAACCCATTTCCCTTCCGTGAAAATCACTAAATTGGCGCCATGATTCGCAGAACGCACCCACGCCTCCCGCTTGTGGCCTTGCTGGCATTGCTTTTTCTCGGTGCTTGTGGCCTCTCGCGGCCCCAAGGCGAGGATTTGGATCCCGTGATGCCCGCCAGCATGTTTGTGGAGTACGAGGTCAGCTTTTGCGATGCGCAGGGCAAGGACAAGTTTGCGGTGGGCTACTACGGCACAGATCCGCTCGATACGCTGATCCACCTCTACATCGTCTGCCACCAAAAGGATACGATCTACAGGGCTGCCTACCCTGGGGAGTGGTTTTTGGAGAATCCCGATGTGGGCACCGACTCTGCCAAGGTGGCTAGGATTCATGCACAGATGCGGGCCCTGGCAGAGGGGAAATTGATGCCGCCGCGGGACTCGTTTGACTTGGCTGCCGCAGGCGCGCAGCCTACGTTTGGCATCGACCTGCCCGGGCATTTGATGTCGGTCTTGTATTATTCCCCCGCCGACCACAAGGTGCATGCCCTGGAGTAAGGTGCCGGATTTTGGGGCATAGGGGCAATTGACGGGCCTTTGAAGAATGAGAATGCGGCTGGCTCGGCAGCCAATCAACGTACAGAAGACATGAAGAAGCTGCAAAATTACATCGGTGGAGAAATGCTGGCCCCGCTCGGCGGCCACTGGCTCGACAACATCGAGCCTGCCACGGGCAAGGTCTATTCCCTGATCCCAAACTCCGACGAGCGCGATGTGGCCATGGCCGTGGAGGCCGCGACGGAGGCCTTTCCCAAATGGTCGCGCATGAGCATCGATGCCCGATCGGCCATCTTGCACCGCATCGCCGACCTCATCGATGCACGCCTCGAGGAATTTGCCCTTGCCGAAACCATCGACAACGGCAAGCCCATCTCCCTCTCCCGCAGCATCGACATCCCGCGCGGATCCGCCAACTTTCGCTACTTTGCCCAGGCCATCACGCAGTTTCACTCCGAGACCTACGACATGGGCGACCGGGGCTTCAATTACACGCTGCGTCGCCCGCTGGGTGTCGCGGGCTGCATCTCGCCTTGGAACTTGCCACTCTACCTCTTCACTTGGAAGATCGCCCCGGCCCTCGCCGCCGGCAATACCGTCGTCGCCAAACCCTCTGAGGTCACGCCCATGACCGCCTACCTGCTCGCGCAGGTGTGCATCGACGCGGGCCTGCCCGCAGGCGTGCTCAACATCGTGCATGGGCTCGGGCACAAGACGGGCGCTGCCATCGTCGCCCATCCGCAGGTGCCGATGATCTCCTTCACCGGCGGCACGGTCACCGGCAAGCGCATCTCGGAGGTCGCAGCGCCCATGTTCAAGAAACTGTCGCTCGAGCTCGGCGGCAAGAACCCCAACCTCATCTTTGCCGATTGCGACTACGAGGCCACCCTGGCGACGAGCGTGCGCTCCTCGTTTGCAAACCAGGGGCAGATCTGCCTCTGCGGATCCCGCATCTATGTCGAGCGGTCGCTGTACGACCGCTTTGTGCAGGACTTTGTGGCG
>JANMIM010000593.1:0-2583 GCA_031375795.1 Bacteroidota bacterium | reverse complement strand
GCATGGGCTACATCGAGGAGTCGGTCATTCCAAAGATGATGCGCGATGCGATGGTCTTGCCGATCTGGGAGGGTGCAGGCAACATCATGGTGCTCGACATGCTACGGGCAAGCGCCAAGAGCGATGGCCTGGGCATCCTGTTTGCGGAAATCGAAAAAATCTGCAGCCTTGACCACCCGGCCGCAGGGATGATCCAAGGTAGGGCAAGAGAGCTGGCCGGGAAGATCGATCCACTCAAGGCCATGCCGCAAGATGCCATGGAGTTTCAGGCCAAGACCTTGTTCCTGCAACTGACGACTTGCTACCAAGCAGCACTGGTGCTGGAAGACATGGGGCTTCCTGGCAGGGCGGGAGGGCAATTGGCACTGGATTGGCTGCTGGCAAGCATGCAGCTTGCCGAGTTGCCCATGGAGCCGCCTCAGGCCGAGGCGATCTCGAGCCTGATCGCTTGGCGGGCCTAGCCGTCGATTGGATCCCTGACGGCTAAAGCAGTTAGAGCCCGTGGCCTCCGGCCACAGGGCCATCGACCGCACGCCTCCGGCGAAATTTTTGATTGCTGTCAATCAAGCAAAAAGCAAACAAAGAAATCCTTAAGAATCAAATCCCAGCAAACACGCGGAATCCCGCCCCGTTCGACAAGCTCAGGGCAGGCTCCGGCGGGCAGTAGATCAGCGTTCGGGCCAGAGGCCCGCGCTTCGTTTCATTCGCAGCCACGGGCGCATCATAAAAGATCAAGGAATCGCCCAGAATAATTTGACATTCAATATTTTACTGGTAAAATAGCGGGCAGCCATTTTTCTGAAAAAGGTAACCAATCTCATCAATGAACTGCCGCCAACCATCGGTGGCGCAGAAATCGATGGACCGATCACGCATTCGCAATTGCGATCGACCGATTTCTGAAGGCAAGTTCACGATGGGTTTTGACACCTCGTGTCAAAACCGCCAGCCTATCCCAGAAGAAACGTGAGAAATGTCCTTTGCCTAGCGCTCACTGATGAATGGCGTCCTCGTCGCTTTCATCCCCCGGTTGCGACGGGCTCGTGCTTACATTGTCCACGACGGCCATCCATGCCTTGTGGCGATTCCCAAAGAAGATAAAATACACCAGCGCCACAAACAAGATCATCACGGCAAAGTCCAGCGTGGCCGTCATCGTGCCTTGCTGGAACAACGATGGTGTCTGCAAGCTGGCGCCAGGGTAGGAGACAAGGCACAGGGAGAAGATATTGTTGCCGGCATGGATCCCGATGCTGAGCTCCAGCCCCTCATCGATCAATGCAAAGGCGCCGAGCACCAGCCCAAATGTAAAATAGTGGGCCATCATGAGGCCCGCGCCATATTCCTGGACCTCGTTGTTGAGGATGTGCAGCGTCGCAAAGATGAGCGAGCTCAGGATCAGTAGGAGGTAGGGTTGCCGCGGAGAAAGCTTGATGAGTCCTTGCAAGAGCTGCCCACGCACGGCGAGTTCCTCAAAGGCACTCTGCAGCGGCACCAAGATCAGCGCAACCGGCAAAAACATCCAAAAACGACCGAGGTCCACGGTCATCGTGACCGTGCTGGGATCCACGAGGTAGGTGATGATTTGGTAGACGATCATCAGCCCGATCCAGATTCCGAGGCCGGCCAGCATTCGCCCAAACCGGAAACGCTTGAATCCTGTGGCCACCCACAGGAATTTTTTCTTGAGAATCAGCCGCTCCGACAGCATGATGCCTCCGAGCCCGATCACAAACTGGGCCATGATCAAGGCAAACACCACGATCATGTCCAAGCCCAAGAGCTTGAAATCCATGGGGTTGTCCAGGTAGGACTGGGCTGCGGGAGGGTCGGTGACCATCAGGAACGCCACGGGAATGAGCATGATGCTGCCACCCACGAGCATGAAGATCATCCAGGTCATGCCGATCGCTGCGACCTGATTCACTGGGTTTTGTATGCCTTTCCAGGCATGCTCAAGAAATCGATTCATTCTCATCGACCACGAAGATACGCCGATCACATGCAACTGCAAGTCCTGAGCTTGATGGTTACATTTCGGCAACGCGGGTGGCGGTGAATACGCCGGGCACGGTTTCCAGCTTGCGGTTCAGGTTTTCCAGCTCCTTGGTGTTGCGCACAAATACCTTGAACACACCTTCAAACATGCCGTCCATCGAGTCGATGGTGATGCTGCGGATGTTGAGTTTCATTTGGTTGGAGACCACCCTGATCAGGTCATTCATCATGCCCTGCCGGTCCTCGCCGATGATTTTCACCCCGGCGAGCAGGCTGATGTCGGCCATCTCCGTCCATTTGGCCTTGATGATGTTTTTGCCCCAGTTGCTCATGAGGCTCACCGCCTTGGTGCAATTGGGGCGGTGGATCACCAATCCCTCCTCTGGCGCATAAAAAGCCAAGATATCGTCCCCCGGCACCGGGTGGCAGCACGTCGCAAACTTGTAATCCTTGATGTCCATGTCCTCACCGATGAGGAGGGCGTCGGAACTCATGCCCTTGTTTTCCTTGAGCCATTCCTCAAATTCCTGCCGGCTCTTGGGGTCCCGCTTGCTCGTCTCCAAGCCTTCGATCCTGATCTTGCCG
>JANMIM010000578.1:0-2517 GCA_031375795.1 Bacteroidota bacterium | reverse complement strand
GTCACCTGCAGGGCATGGGCGATCTTGCCGGCCGATATACTGGCGATGGTGGTGAGGAGGTCCAGATGCATCTTTTTGAAGAAATTGGCACGCGGGTCCTCGGCATCGATGACGCCAAGCACCCGCCCATCATGGACGATGGGCACGGCAAGCTCTGATAGGCCCAGCATGTGACTCGGAATGTAGTAGGGATGCTTGCGCGTATCGGGCACAATCTCTGCGCGCTGGGATTGTGCAGCGCGACCGATCACGCCTTGCCCCATCGGGATGCTCGTGGGATTGCCTGCCCCAAATTCATGGGCATTCATTTCGCCGTAGGCGGCTGCCTTCACCAGCGATTCACCCGTTTCATCGACCATATAAATCACGCAATCCACAAGGTCTGTGCGGTTGATCACATTGTCGGTGATGTCTTTGAGGATGTCATGAACCAGATTGCCTCCCTGCATCGAGTTGGCAAAATAGCTGATTGCACGCTCATATTCGCGTTTTTGATTTCTGCGTCGCAGATTCCTCCCCCAGACCAGCAAACCCAGGAGAAGCAAAAGCACCAAAAACATCTTGAAAATGAGGGTCTTGTAAAACACTTGCCCGATCACAATGTGCGCGGGATGCTTTGCCAGGTGCCATTGACCACGAAAGTCCCTGACCCTCACCTGAAAAGAATATTCCCCTGCGGGCACGTTGGTATAATAGGCTGTGCGACGATCACCACAATCGATCCATTGCGGATCAAAACCCTCCAATCGGTATTGCCATTTGCGTTCAGCGCTCTTGAGCAAATCCATGCTCCCAAAGTCAAGCGAAAAATAATTTTGCCAATATTTCAGGTGGATGGCCCCGAGGTCATCCAAAAAGAGGATCGTGCTGTCACCTGCGTTGAAGTGACTCACCAAGATGGGATCGACCAAGGCCGCTTGCTCGCGCAGGGTGGGATCCAGCAAGATCAGCGCGTCCAAGCTTTCGCACACGATGCGGCCATCTGGCAAACTACGGAATGTATTGGCAAAGCGTCTGTTGGCATTGCCGTGGTTGATGCTGAAATTGGTGATGGTGCCATAGCGCAAGTTTATGGACGCGTAATCATTGTAATACCTGAGCCATAGCCGCTGATCACCATCCAAATGCATGCTCCCATAATAAAAACGACTTAGTTGGCCCTTGGAAACGTCTTGCAGAACCGTCCCCGAAGCAGGATCAAAATGCCGCAAGCCTTCTGTCGCATTGAGGGTCCACAAGCCGCCGAGGCTATCGCGCACAAAGTCATCCGCGACACCCAGCGCAGCTACCGTACTGCGCGCCAAGTACACAAATCGGTCATGGTGCCGATCATAGCGCAGGAGGCCGTCTTCGGAGCAATTGAACCACATTTCTCCCGCATCATCCTCGACGATCTCGGTCAGGAATCTCTTGGAGAAACTCTGTGCATCAGCCGAATCGTGGCGGTAGATGCGGTAGTCATGGGTATGGATATCGTAGCAAAGGAGCCTTTGGTCAGTGACGCTGCACCAGAGTTCGCCGCGGCGATTGAGCTTCAATTGCAACAAGTAATTGCCTGCCAAACCCAGTGAATCGGGCAGGTGTAGGTCGCGCCCAAAGCGCTCTGTGCGTGTGTCAAAGGTGTAGAGCCCATCGGTGGTGCCAAAGTAAAGCAAATCCTCTGTCGGCTCCATGCTGATGATGCGCTTGCGATCAAACTGTTTGGGATCTGGCGTTCCAAACACATTGAACCGTTGGAATTCGCTCGTTTTCAAGTCGTAGCGCAGCAGACAATCATAAGATGGCGCGAGCCACAGGTGGCCTTGGTGGTCTGCATTGAGGAAAACCGAATGCGCATAATTGCTCACATGGTGCACATCGGGGGGGAACTCCAGGATCGAGAAAAAAGAAAGCCGTGGGTTGGTGGTACTCAGGCCATTGGACGTGCCGACGTAGAGCGTGCCATCGATATCCTCGTGAACATCAAAAAAGAAGCTAGACGCGATGGCATAAGCATCGCTGGGATCGTGATCGATCTTGAATACGCGCCCAGTGCTCGCCTCGCGAAAGTAGGCATGCGGAGCCCAAGTACTCATCCACATATTGTCTTGTGCATCAAAATAAATGGTGGCAAAACTCTGCCTACGGTCGGCCCAGGTCATGGTCGATAGCATGGTGCTGTCATTCGTCTCGGGACTCCATGTGACGATCGCCCCATGTTCATTGTCGTGGTAGACGACCTGCCCTTGCCGATCAAGCACGATGGGGTGCACGTCAAAGGCTGTGAGCACCTTCCAGCCCTTCGGATTGTGCAAATAATTGAAATAGGCGCGCGTGCCGAGGTCAAAATAGGCTATGCCCTTGTCCGTGCCCAGCCAAATACCATTGCGGGCCGTGTCGATGGCCATGCTGTTTTTGTGGACGCCCCTGAAGAGGCGTTTGCCATCGGGCCCCTTGGGAATGGCCTGCACAAAACGTTCGGCCTTGACATCGTAGAAAAACAGCCCGCCTGTACCGCAGGCTACAATCTCCCCATGG
>JANMIM010000406.1:0-7732 GCA_031375795.1 Bacteroidota bacterium | reverse complement strand
CTACCTTCGCCTATATGGAAATTCACCCAGGAAAACTGCATCTGAAACGCGACCATTCAGCGAGCAGAAACGATCTGAAAAACAGCGCCTCGACCATCCTGCTCGGGGCGTTTTTAGTGCTGAGCGCCCTCGGTTGCAGCCAACCACAGGTTCATGAAACCCAGGTGACGGCCACAGAAATTGAGGAACGCGATTCGATACCGCAGGAGGTGGAAACTGCGTCGGACGAGGCCGATTACAAGACTGACGTCGATACGCTGCAAGTGGATCTGGTTCTGGCATTTATCCGGGAAGAGCTATTCCCGCAGGATGAATGGCAGACACTTGCGCTGGAGGATCGCAGGTATGCAGCTGCGTCGTGGGATCTGAATGCAGACGGAAACCCTGAAATTCTCTTCACGATCCCGACTTGGTATTTCTGTGGCTCCGGCGGCTGTAAGCTCTGGGTCTTGACCGACAAGGGCAAGCTGATCTCCAAAACCACGGTGGCGCGTTTTCCGATCGGGATCAGTACCCAAAAGACCGAGGGTTGGTTTGATCTTTTCACGCGTTCAAACGGCGAGGATCATGCGCTCAGATATGGTGGCGCCGGCTATTCTTCGAATGCTTCGATGGCGGAGGTTGTCTCCGCTTCTGAACGGCAATCGCTTACACAGGTGGAGGTTTTGAAGGATCCCTATGGGGACTATTCGATTTTTTGACTTGCGCGATGGATTGGACTTTTTGCGCCCCATTCGACAAGCTCAGGGCGGGCTCCGGTGGGCGGTCGATCAGCGTTCGGGCCGGAGGCCCGCGCTTCTTTTTCTGTAGCAAAAACCCTGCAAAATCGCCGAAATCGACGGTCTTGCAGGGTTTCATGATTTACATATTGCCGCAGATCAATTGGTCGCAGCGCCCTTCCATTTGATGCCGCAACCCACAGCCTTGGTTTGGCTCGGGTCTGGCTGCTGGCCTGCGCTCACCTTGGCGATCGCGTCTTCGAGGAACCTCGTGCTCACGGCCTTGGCGTCTTGGGCATTGTCGTCGATCGCGCCGACATAGCGCACGATGTATTTACCGGCCGAGTTCTCGACCAGGTACACGTGTGGGGTGCGGGTGGCACCATAGGCCTTGGCGATGCCTTGGCTCTCGTCCACGAGGTAGGGGAAGGTGAAGCCTTTTTTCTTGGCCCGCTTCTTCATGTTCTCGAAATTGTCCTCAGGGTAGGCTGCAGGATCGTTGGGGTTGATGGCCACCACTGGAAAGCCTTGACCCTTGAACTTCTTGTCGAGCGCCACGATGCGGTCCTCGTACATCTTGGAGTAGGGGCAGTGGTTGCAGGTAAAGATCACGATGCCACCCTTGGCGTTCTTGAACATGTCGAGCGACACGGTCTTGCCGTCGATGTTTTTGAGGGAGAATGCAGGTGCTTCCTTGCCGACCAATTCGGCATCCACGACCTGTGCTTGGGCGTGGTTGTACCAGAAAAACAGGGCCAAGATGACAAGGGAAAGGACAGTTGTGAATTTTTTCATCGCTTATTGATTTATGAGAGATTCTACTTTGGATTTCAGTGTTTCGTAGGTGTATTCGCCCTCGTGAAAGTCGCGGATACCCCTGGCGTGTTGGACGATGAGCGTCGCAGGGATGGCACCCGACCAGGTGGTGCTCACCTTGTCGATCCAGTCGTTGTATTTGGGCTCGTCGAGCAACATGATCGGCGAAAAAAATTTCCGCTTGTTGGCAAATGGCACGAGGCGCTTGTCGTACTCGTTGCGAAAATCCATGCTCACGAAGATGACCTTGACCTTCTGGGCAGCCATTTCCTGATGCAATTGGTCAAAAAACGGCATCTCGGCCACGCAAGGCTTGCACCAAGTCGCCCAAAAATTGAGGACATAGAGCGTGTCGTTGTCGGCGAGGTCCCAGGCTGCCACGTCGGCCATGTGGATGATGGCTGGCTTCTGGGCGGTTGCAGCATTGGCACTCCACATCACGAAGATGCAGCACATGAGCCAACGACCGATTTTGCCTAATTCCATGCCAAACGCGAATTTTCCAAACAAAGAACCGCAAAATTAGCGAATTGTTCCGAGCGCAGGTAGATTTCGACGTGGGCAGTTCAATGGAACTGTTCAACCAACAGGCATCGAAAAACCATTTTCTTAATCCGAAGAGACCGACTATCTTTGTGTGGCATAGGTAGCATTCGGTGCAATGCATTGTCTGCTTTAATAGGGAATCCGGTGTGAATCCGGAGTAGTCCCCGCTGCTGTAATCCTGCTGCCGATCAAAAGGCGGTATTTCCGGCAAAAAAGCCACTTCTTGCGACGCGAGAGGGAAGGTGCCGGGCTTAGGAAAGCCAGAAGACCTGCCTGTGCCTTGATTTGGTTCATCGCTTTCGGGAGAAAAGCTGTGGAGCCGCCCTCTGGGTATGCCTCCGCATCTCGTCGTCCCGTTTTTTCGGATTCGTTCAACGACTTAAATAGGTATGAAGGCAAAATTTACAACCGTTTTCTTTTTGGCAATGCTTCTGTTGGGCATCAACCGCCTCGCGGCTCAGGCTCCGACACAAGTGATCATCGCCAATGGCGGCAACTTTGGCGTCAACAACATGGTGACCGTTGGCACGCTCAACGTCACCAATGGAAGCTACATGGTTTTTGATTCATTCCCCGGCAGCTCGGTCCAGAATGTCTTCATCTGGGGCAATGATGCCTACGTCTGCGCCGACTCCACCCTCATGAAATATGACCTCACGACCTTGACCCGTCGGGCCGAGGCCCTCATCCATGGATGCAGGCAGACAGCCGTGTACCAAGACAAGGTGATCGTGACCAAGGGCTTTGGCACGCTCCAGAATACCCCATGGCTCGAGGTGCGCTATGCCACCAACCTCGGTGTGACCTTCACCGTGCCTGGCGTCACCGACAACACCGAGGGTGTCGTCGTCGTGGGAGACACCGCCTACATCGCCAATCCCGGCCTCTACCTGCGCGAAAAAGGCGACTTGGCTGTGCTCGACATGGCCAATCAGTCCCTCAAGCGCGTCATGGACATGGACACCATGGGCGAATTCATCCAAGAGCTCTATGTCCACAACAATAAGATTTTCACCATCAACATCAGCCAATTCAACGGCCCCTCCTTTGGCTTCATCAGCGAATACGACATCCCCACGGCAAGCTTTGTGCACCACCGCATCAACTATCCCCTCTACATCGGCGCGGGCATCAACGACGACCTGCTCTACCTCTCGATCGGCGACAACATCGGTGCCTACGACTTGAACACCAACACCGTCGTGGACCCCAACATCATCCCTGGCTCATTTGCGGCGATGGCGATCGACTCGGTCAATGATTTGATCTATGCCACCAAGACCGACTACGCCACATACGGCAAGATCTACAAATACACGCTCACAGGCACCCTCCTCGACAGCACCAACATCGGCATCTCCCCAGAGGCCATCGCGGTCGACTACAATGCCGTCGTGAGCGCACCATCGCCCGTGACCGGCGACAACTTGGTCAAGGCCTACCCGCAGCCATTTGGAAATCAGCTGCATGTGGACCTGCGCCACCTCAATGCGCCCGCCAAGCAGCTCGCCATGTATGACTTGAGCGGCCGCAAGGTCTTGGGTCAGGCACTTGCCGGCAATGGCATCGTCGCCCTGAGCACCGATGGTTTGCCAGCGGGCGTCTATGTCCTGCAAGTGCAGACAGCCAAGGGCGTGGCGACGATCAAGGTGGTCAAAACCCAAGATTGACATGCTGCATCGGCGCCATCTCCTGCTGTGCTCCCTGCTCATCGGGTGGGGAATGTGGGGAAATGCATGCGCCAACAACCTGCGGTTGACAGGGTTGAGCTCAGATGGCAAGTCGGTGAACGTGACCGTGGCTTGGGACAATTGCTGGAACATGACGGCGGCTCCGGGCAATCACGATGCGGTTTGGCTGTTTGCCAAGGTCAAAAGACAGGGCCTATGGCAGCCGCTGCGATGGGCCACCGAACCAACGGCGCATGTGGCCGAGGAGTCTGGTCGCCTCGACCTGTCTCCCTCGGCCGACGGCTTGGGCATTTTTCTCAAGACCGTTGCAGGTGCGGGTGGCCACATGCCCGAGACCCATCTCCACGTCCAATTGGCTGAGGCGATCGTAGGCGGTGAATTTGAATTTGCGGTCTACGGCATTGAGATGGCCTGGGTGAATGAAGGACCCTTTTGGTTGGGGGACGGCGCAAGCAATTTTTGCCTGCGCGACTCGGCGACCGGGCAGCCCTATTTTGTGGCTTCGGAGAATGCCATCCCCGCTGCGGCCATCACGGCAAGCGGCGCAAATCCACCCGCTGCACCCATTGCGGCGGCCTATCCCAAAGGGTACGGCGGATTTTACCTCATGAAATACGAGATCAGCCAGGCGCAATATGCCGGTTTCCTGCAAAGCCTCACGTATGATCAGCAGGCTGCGCGCACGGCCTCGGGCCCTGCGGCTCCGCCTACTACCCCCGTGATGGCCGGCAACTCCGCCCTGCGCAACGGGCTGGTGATGGCCACGCCCGGCCTCGCGCCCGACGAGCCCGCCTACATCGCCTGCAACGCGCATGCCGACGACAGCCATTGGGCCGACGACGACGGCCAAAACCGCGCTTGCAATTGGCTGGACTGGCTCGATGTGGCCGCGTACCTCGACTGGGCCGCGTTGCGGCCCATCACCGAATTGGAATTTGAAAAGGCATGCCGGGGGCCGATCGCCCCGGTCGCGCTGGAATTTGCCTGGGGCACCGACAGCATCGTCGATGCCAACACGCTCCTGCACGACGGCACGGCCACCGAAGGTGTCGCGGAGGCGGCGACGTCGGGTGCGGGCTTGGGCAGCCACGGCTACGCGGGCGTACAGGGCCCCTTGCGTTGCGGGTTTGGGGCGCATGCGGGCAGCGACCGCCTGCAGGCGGGCGCGGGCTACTACGGGCACATGGAGCTGAGCGGCAATTTGTGGGAATTTTGCGTGACGACCCAAGTCGCTGGCTTGGGTTACGATGGCGCGACCGGCGACGGCATTTTGTCGGATGCAGGGGCGGCCGATGTGCCCACCTGGCCGGGTGCGGCCGGTGTCGGCTACAAAGGTGGCGGCTGGAACAGCGGCGTGATCCCGGGTTTTCGGGACCTGGCGGTCTCTGATCGGTTTTACATTGGGCTGGCATCAGACATCCGGCGGGGTACCGCTGGGGGGAGGGGGGCAAGATGAAGCCGAAGGCGAATCCTCGCACTCACACTCATTCTCACACTGAGTTCCCGAGTGGTGGTGCCGAAACGTGCGACTCCTCTGGAGTCGGTCATTTGGTTGTGTCGCGTGTTCTACAAACGTGCGACTCCGCTGGAGTCGGTGGATTTGGTGTGCGTTTGGGGCTAGAAACGTGCGACTCCGCTGGAGTCGGTCCTTTGGTTGTGTCGCGTATTCTACAAACGTGCGACTCCGCTGGAGTCGGGCCTTTGGTTGCTTCGCGTGTTCTACAAACGTGCGACTCCTCTGGAGTCGTGCCTTTGGTTGTGTCGGGTATTCTACAAACGTGCGACTCCGCTGGAGTCGTGCCTTTGGTTGTGTCGCGTGTTCTACAAACGTGCGACTCCGCTGGAGTCGGTACCTTGCAGCCGAAGGCAATTCCTCGCTCTCACACTCATTCTCACACTCCCCCAAAAGCGACTTCTCGCTCTCACACTCATTCTCACACTCCAAAAACGTGGTCGAATTGCCTGATGCCCTTGTGTTTGGCACTGTTCATTTGCCTGTCCAGCCTAGCATTCTCCCAGAGTCCTTACCTTGGTGGGCAGGCTGACGGCTACGCTTCGGCCAAGGGGCGGATTGTGGCCATCGCACCTGATTGGGCGCGGGTGTACCCGAGTCCGGTGCAGCGCGGGGGTCGTATCCAAATCTATGCGAGCGGTGACTTGAGCGGCCTTGTCGTGTCGCTGTACGACGTGCAGGGCAGGCTTTTGATCCATGGGGATTGGGCGGAGATGAGCGACAGCCCGTTTCTGGAGCTGCCCACGGCGACCTTGGCGGCGGGTTGCTACCTGCTGCGCCTGCATTCTGATGAAAAATTATTCTCCCAGAAGATCATCGTATGGCGGGAGTGACCACAATTCATCGACTTGCTACGGTGGCTGTGCTGCTTACGCTGTCATGGCTGCCGCTCTGGGCGCAAGTACCTGACAGCGTGGGGCATCTGCCCCGGTTTGAAGCGACGGTCGATGACGGGGCTCTACAAATGATCACTCCGATGAAGACCATGCTCATCGTCGACTACGAAAATATCAATGTGCTCAAAGGCGGCAAGGCCTGGCATGCAGATTCACTTTCATTGGCCCAGGCACAGATGGGAAATCTCACCCAAGTCTTGGCGACCATGCCTTCCGTCAGCTTCAAGCGCTATTCCCCTGGCGGGTTGGCGACGCCATCGTTTCGTGGCACGGGTGCTGGGCATACGCAGGTCTATTGGCAAGGCATTCCGCTCAATTCGTCCATGCTCGGGCAGCAAGACTTGGCTTTGGGGGCTGGAAGTCTATTTAGCGGCGTGGAGGCATATTACGGCGGCAGCTCACTGGTCATGGGGAGTGGTGGAATCGGAGGGGCGATTTCGCTCTCCGCTGGCGCATGGCGGTACCCATTTCCTACCAAGGTGAAAATCAGTCAGCAATATGGTTCATGGAATACGAGCGCCACGACTGCTGGGGTGGAGGTGGGCAATGGGAAAATTCAGTCCAATACCAAACTTCACCTCAACGCAGCGCGCAACAATTTCCCGTTCCGCAATGTGGCCGTCGCGGGCGAACCCATCCAACACTTAAAAAATGCAGGTGTCTTACAATTCGGGCTCATGCAGCATGTGAAATTTCGCTTCAAGTACTCAATGGCAAGTGCCACACTATGGTTGTTGAATTCAGATCGGGAATTGTCGCCTACGATGCTCACGGGCAACACACACGAGGCGCAGGCTGACCAAGCAATTCGTGGGATCGTTGGTTGGAAAAGGGGGCGGATGGAGGTGCAAGGAGCGTATTTCAGGGAAGCAATGCAGTATTCCTACCCTTCGGCGGGCATTTTGTCCAATTCCTTGTCTTCACGCTTGGTGGGCAATGTGAACTGGCGCAATCAATGGCACGGCTACAACAAAAAAATCAACCTTCGCCAGGTGGGCTTGCGCTACGTCCACGACCAGGCTGTCTCAGATGGTTATGTGGATGGCGCGCGTCAAGGCCAAGTGAGTGCCATGGCAGGTGGGGACTGGAAAATCGCCCCGCAACGCCATGTGTTGAGCCTTTTGCTGCGCGAGGAGCACTATGGCGATCGGTTTTCACCCATCATGGCCTTTTTGGGAGGGCAATTCAGCACGCCTTTCCAAGACCTGAAGATCCACACCAACCTTGCCCGCAATTACCGTTACCCTACGCTCAATGACCGCTTTTGGATGCCGGGCGGCAATCCCGATTTGCGGCCAGAATTGAGCCATTCCGCAGAGATCAATTTGCAGTATCACCGGCCCAGCAGAAACACATCGCGCAGGTCAGCATCCAGCGCGATCCAGATGCAGTTGGGCGGCTATGTGAATCGTGTGAATGATTGGATATTGTGGGTGCCGGGCACAAGCGCAATCTGGCATCCTGAAAATGTAAAAACGGTCAATGCCATGGGCATCGAGGCAAGCGGAAGCATCAGCGACCAAGTCGATGGATTCAAATATGAAATCAGGG
>JANMIM010000043.1:0-7089 GCA_031375795.1 Bacteroidota bacterium | reverse complement strand
GGCCCTCACGCTCCATCGCCTCCTTCACAGCCTGCTCGGGGATCGCCGCAAACTGCACGACCATGTAAAACCGACCCGCAAAGAGCTGTTCCTGGCTTGGACTGAACGATTGTGCAAATTCAGCCGCATTCGCCGGCAAGTCGAGGTTGCCATTGCGTAGCAGCAGCGGTTGCTGGGCCATGCCCAGGGCAGCCATCGCCACCAGCATACAAATCAGTAGTGATTGTCTCATTGTCATCAACGCTATTTTGATCAAAAAAACCTTCTGTGGGGTGAAGTTATGCAAAAGCCTTGGAGAAATTTGTCGCGGGTGCGCATTCCTTCAAATTGTCTTGGGATGATTTTGAATGGTTTGGGCGATTCCCCGCTTTTCCCGATGCGCGGGAGCGGGGTCGGGTGCCTCCAGGGTGCCGTCACGGGCGCGGGTCAGTGCCTGCCTCCGCGCCCGTGACCCCAGGCGCAAGCAGGCGCCCGGGCCTTGCAGTACCCTATCGCGGGGGCTTTGGACATCGGGGAGATTATTTGGCGGCGACACGCACTTGGCTTTCAGGCCTTCCCCCTAAACAGCACCATCAGATACGCATCCTCATACCGCGTGCCTTCCTTCATGTAGTCCTTGTGAAACCCGTATTGCTCAAATCCGGCTTGGGCATACACGCGCACCGCGCCTTGGTTGCTGCTCGCGACCTCGAGCACGAGCTGCTCCAGGTCCGCGCATCGCCACGCCTCGGCGATGGTGGCCTGCATCAGGCCCAGGCCGATCTTGCGGCCCGTGTAGGTAGCCTGCACATACATTTGGATCACCCGCGCGATGTGCCGCCGTCGGCTTGCAGGGTCGCGGGTGATGCCGCAAAACCCGATCAATTTGCCCTCGTCATACGCCCCGACCATGAAGACCTCTGCGCTTTGGGCTTCGATCTGCTCCTCCATCCACAGCTTGGGCCGCGCCGCCTCCTCGGCATGCACCGCCCCAAAATGGTAGGGAAATTCGCGCAGGCACTCTAAGCGCAGCGGCCTGTAGGCAGCAGCATCGGCGGGCAGGAGTCTTCTATAGGTGATCGACATCGGGTTTTGTGGGTGTGATGGGCAATTTCGCGATTTGAAGCAATGCTATTGGGGGCGTGTATTTGGGCCTTCAATTGATTCCCCAGTGACTCAGAAGACCAAGGATTAGCCCGTGATCGCCGCACGCCGCACGTCAAATGGGTCAAAGCCCTCGTGGTGCCAGAAATCCTTCAATCCCATTTGGGCCAGCACCTCTATTTCTGAGTGGTAGATGGGGTAGAGGCCGACAATGTTGATTTTGTAGGGCGCGCCGATCTCGATGTCGGCATATTGGTCACGCTCCAGGATGCTGGGCGCGAAGACAAAAAACGCAGACATTTTGGATTGCTCGTGCACCGGCTCCCCAAAATTGATCGAGGAGCCGTAGCTGAATGGGCAGGTGCCGCGCATGCCGTTGGCGATGTAGGCTGCTGCTTGCGCCCAGGCGATTTCCCCTGTTTCCACCGTGATGCAGAGTTCGGGACGGCCATGTTTCCAATCTGGATGCTCTCCCAGCGATAGACCGTAGGTGATCCCGGTGACAAACCCCGGCTCGGGTACGTCTCGGTAGACGAGTGCGGTCACGGGCACCAAGTTGGGTTGGACCTGCTCCATAGGGAAAAACTCAGGCTCGACCTTGAAGATCTCAAACAGGTGCTCGAGATACCGCTCGACGGGTGTGTTTTTCCTTTGTGCCATTGTGCGCGTCGTTGAGCCTACAATATCAGGGGACGTTGCGGTTTCTGCAAATTCACCCCGCTGCTGCGAGCCACTTACTGGATCACCAATCGCTGGGCATATCCATTTTCCAACCGCACAAAATAGATGCCTTGGGGCAACGCACGGAGGTCCAGCTGGGTGACAAACCGACCATTTTCACTGCTCACGGCGACCTCGTGCAAAACTCGGCCTTGCAAGTCGATGACTTGCAGCTCGGTCGGGTCATCGAGTGCGCCAGCGATTTGGAACAATCCGTCGCTGGGATTGGGGGAGATCGTGAAGGAGGACAGGCTCGGCTCGGGCCTGCCCACGAGTAGGATCTGGATGGACTGGGTGAGGGTGTCGGCCGTGCAACCGTTGTCGACGATGAGGGTGACATTGTAGGTGCCAGACGACAGATAGGTGTGGCTGGGAGAAGGTCCCGTGTCGCTGGCGCCGTCGCCAAAATCCCAGAGATGGGTCGTGGCATTGGTGGATGTGCTGCTGAAGTTGGCGAGGCCCGAGGTATTTGAATTGAAGGTGAAGTCGGCAAATGCATCGTCTAGGCCCACGCGCCAGAGGGCGAGGCTGTCGAAGACGACGTCGTGGGCGACCTGTTGCAGGAACTGGGCCGTGGCCATGCTGAGGGAGCCATAGAAATTGAGACCGACCGGGCTCTGGCGGTACATGGTTGCATAAAACACGCAGCTGCTCAGGTAGCTGCCTGCATAGCTCGGGTGGCTCTGGTCGGTGTCATACAACTCGAGTGTGCTGTCGCGCTTGATGGATTCCCACCAGGCACTGCCGCATGGAGCCACGAGTGCAAAATTTTGATTGGCCATGTTCATGTAGCTGAGGCGCAGCTCGGCTTGCATGCCGGCATAGGTGCAGACCGGTGGCCAGAAGCCGCAGTTGCTGGCGTCGCCGTGCTTGCGGCCCCAAGTCATGTAAAAGACCGTGACCGTGCAACTGTCATGGGCCTTGATGCTGTCGTTGAGCAATGTGGCATAGGGATAGACCTCGGTTTGCACCTGGCTTTGCGGAAAGGATGGCCGCTGGCTCTGCTCCTGCAGCACGACAAAATCCCAGTCCTGCGCACGTATCAGCCCCAACGAAGTGGGATTGGTACTGTGGGCTTGCAGGGTATAGCCCCCGATGAGGTTGCCATCCTTGATCAATGTGTTGCCTCCCGCCAAAGTGAGGCTTTGCAAGATGCCGGGCAGGTCGTTCACATAGGTGTAGCTATTTCCCAAAAACAGGGTGCGGTAGGTGTTTTGGGCCTGCACAGCGGTCGCCAAGAGCAAGGCAACGAGGAACATCTTCAGTTTCATGGGTTGAATCTCGGAAATTCTAGTCTCCCGTGAAAATGTGTGGAGACCTTTGCCGACAATTGGGGCGATTGCGTTGCAGCGGTTACGATTCTTCGTTGGACGCCGTCGTGAGGTCCAGCTTGGCGAGGATCTCATTCATCATATCGACCTGCATCTTTTGGATCTCGATGAGTTGCCGCTGCTGGTGCAAGATCATGTGGTCGATTTTCTCATTGAGCACCCTGATCTCCAATTCGCTCTTGAGATTGATCATGTAGTCCTTTCGTGAGCGTTCGCGGTCCTTTTCCTCCTGCCGGTTTTGGCTCATCATGATCACCGGTGCTTGTAGCGATGCGATGCAAGACAGGATCAGGTTGAGCAAGATGAATGGGTAGTCGTCAAATGCATTCGAGGCAAGAAACACTACATTCAGCACGATCCAAATGAGGATGAAGACGCCAAATGAGATGATGAAGCGCCAGCTGCCGCCAAAGGACGCCACCTTGTCTGCCAGCCTTTGGCCATGTGTGAGGGTGTCGGTATTGTCATTTTCCAACTCGTTGGTGAGCAGTGCGTCGCGGTTCAGGGCATTGAGCACCGTCTGCTGCAAGTCAGACAAGTCCATTTCCTCATGCTCCAGAAACTCGGCGACGTATTGCTTTCGCAGCAAGTTGAGCTCGGTGAGGCCCAAGCAAGAATCTTCGGAAAAAGTCGGTTTCTTGCGCTGTACAAATTCAAACAGGGACTTCTGCAGGTCTCCGCCAGAGACCTTGTCGGCGATAGGAAGCTGTTTTCCTGAGAAATCGCTTTGAAACGCTTTCATATTCGAGCGGTCATCGACCTATGATCGGGTCAGATGCCTTACAATGGTAATCAATATAAGGGAAAATGCATGGGATCAATGTTGGTCGGCCCACAAACAGGGCTTTGGGGAGGCCCGACGAACAACGCAATGCCAGCGCCTGCCGAATTTATCGTACACCCATGCTGAACGGCCATCAAAAACGGGCCGCCGGGCCTCGTCGGTGGCCACAGTGTCATCGCTTGTAATCTCCACAGCCTTTGTGGTTTTGAGCTTGGCGAGCAGTTCCGCACATTTGTGCTGGATTCCACGCATCTGATCCGAAATGAGAAAAATCATATTCTTCGCCCTCGCCCTGCTTCCCAGCGCTTTTTTTGCGCAATCCAATCCCGTGCTGGTTTGGTCTGCGCCGGTCAGTGTCACGACGGTGACGAGCTATGACAACTTGCGGCCACAAATCGCATTGGCGCAAGGCGATGTGCCGCTGGTGATCTGGGGACGTGCCGTGGGTGGCCGTCATGGCTACATCGCCCGCTGGAATGGCGCCGCTTTTGACACGCCGACCAAAATCAATCCGACGGGATCGATCAACGCCTATACCGTTGAGGGACCCAATGTGGCCGCGGCCGGTGACACGGCCTACTTGGTCTACGTGAGCTATCCTTCTTCCTCGGCCCAGTTGATGTTGCGCAGCAGTTTCGACGCGGGCCAGACCTGGAACCAGCCGGTGATGGTCGACAGCCTCGGTGCCGACCTGCCCACCTTTGGCAACGTTGCGATCCTGCCCGGCGGGCACCCGATTGTGACCTACATTCGGCAGACGAGCACCTTTGCCAATCCCAGGTGGGTGGTGCGGGTGAGCGACGATGCCGGGCAGACGTGGCATCCAGAGGTCACGGCGAGCAGCGGGGCGCCCGGTGGCTTGGTATGCGATTGCTGCACGGGAGAGACTTATGTGCATGAAGGCAAGGTGGTGGAGCTGTTTCGCAACAACAATGCCAATCTGCGCGACTTTTGGGCCACCGTTTCGACCGATGGCGGGCTTTCATTTCCCACGGCGATCGACTTGGATTCCACCGACTGGACCATCAATGCTTGTCCCAGTTCGGGGGCTTCGGCGCTGTTGCAGGGCGATTCCATCCACACGGCCTTCATGAGTCGCGGCAGTTCTGGCTATGCGCGGATCTATGTAGGCGGCTCAAGCCTCGCCACGGGGCAGCTGGGCTACAACCATCAACTTAGCGGTGGCGTGCCGATCCAAACCCAGCAAAACTACCCCGTGATGACCGGCAATGGCGATACCATGATGGTCGCTTGGATGCAAACCACTGGCGGGGATGCCGAGATCTTTTTTCGGTACTCCTTTCATGGCATTTCTGGCCTGCTCAATGCGACCTCGCAAAACCTCACCGAGCAGATGGGTGAGCAGAGTTTTCCCGACATGATCTGGGCCAATGGCAAGGTGCATCTGGTATGGCAGGACGAGGCGACCAATCAAGTCAAATACAGTTGGGCCGAGGTGGGCGTCGCAGCGGACGTGGTCGGCATGGCGGCAGGTGATTGGAAACTCTCCCCCAATCCCGCCGGGGAGCAGGTGGAATTGTCGCATTTGCCCTCGCTTCCCATGAGCATTGACTTGTTTGACCTGCAGGGGCAGTTGCTTTTTCGCATGCCATTGCAATTTACGGATCACGTGAAACTGGATCTTGCGGCCTTGCCAGCGGGCCTTTACTTCATTCAAGTGGTTGCCGATGGCCTACATCTGGGCACCAAAAAGTTGGTGCTCAAGCACTAGCAACACCCGCCTGCAGCACGGGCGGGAGACCTCCGGTTGCTGGGAGGGGGCTCCAGTCGGTGGGTGCTGAAGTTTTCACGGCGTCGGAAAAACTTTTTTGGCAAGGATTTGGTTTTTTCCACGTAACTTAGTGTCATATAAACACTTTGGATTGTTCACGTTTAATCGAATCAAATTCAGGTTATGAGAAAAATTTACTTCACACTTTGCCTTTTGCTGGCCGCTGCCTTTCCCGCTGCTGCCCAAAACTTCAACGTCACCTTCCAGGTAGACATGCAAAACGTGGCCGTAGTGGACGACACTGTGAGCGTCGCGGGCGACTTTCAAGCTGCCGCTGGTTTTCCATCCGACTGGACGCCAGGTGCCACGATCCTCACCGACGCCAATAGCGACATGGTTTATGAAGTCACCGTGCAGGTTCCTGCTGGTACCTATGGCTTCAAGTACTTGAATGGCGCTGCTTGGGGCACCGACGAGAGCGTGCCAGGCGCCTGCGCTGTGAGCAACAACCGCAGCGTGACGGTCGCCGGCGACATGACGATCCCCGTCGTGTGTTTCGGCTCGTGCGCCGCTTGCCTTACCGCTGTAGACACTGTGGATGTGACCTTCCAAGTGGAAATGCGTTACCTCACCATCGCCGACACGGTCTCCATCGCTGGTGACTTCCAAGGCGCTGTACCCGGCGCAGGCTGGGGCAACTGGACGCCCGGCATCACCGTGCTGAGCGACGGCAACAACGACAGCGTCTACACACTCACCGTGCGTTTGCCAGAAGGTACCTACCAATACAAATACATCAACGGCACCGACTGGCCATTTGGCGAGAGCGTCCCAGTTGGCTGCTCTGTGAACAACAACCGCGAGGTGGTCGTCGCTGGACCCGGTCCGATCGTGATCCCTGTGCATTGCTTCAGCTCCTGCTCGGCTTGCGTGCCACCACTTCCCCCCGTGAACGTGACCTTCCGCGTGAACATGTCCAATGAGGTCGTGAGTGCCAATGGCGTGTATGTCGCTGGCTCGTTCCAGACGCCACAATGGGTCAAGGACACCCTGCGCATGCTGGATCCAGATGCAAACCAGATCTTTGAATTCACCGAGAGCATCCTCCCCAACGAGTACCAGTTCAAGTATTTCAATGGCGACGGTGGCGACATCGACGGCGAATCTGCCAACTTCCAGCAGCTGGGCTGCGGTGCCAGCAACGGCATCGGTGGCTTCAACCGTGTCTTGAACCTCGTCGGTCGCCTCACCGATACCATCCTGCCTGTGTGGGACTACAATACTTGCACCGTGTTGGCTGTCGCTGTTGAAGAGGAAGCCACCACGAGCTTCACCGTGTACCCCAACCCATTCAGCACTTCGACGGTCATCGAGATGAACCGCTGGGAGCGCACCGCCTATGACCTCCGTGTCATGAGCGTGACGGGCCAGGTCGTGCT